>NZ_JAQRFJ010000004.1:0-115058 GCF_028599065.1 Xenorhabdus sp. PR6a
TAAAAAGTGATAATCCACTTTTCTATTGTTACCAAGCGATTAAGGTATCCTATGAATCGTTTTTAGGCTGTAGGATACCTATAGGATACCGTAGGCAAGTATTTTAGGTTATTTCTGGGTATTTATACAGTGATCGGATATTTTATAATTAGCTGAAAATTAACAATAAGTATAAATGAGTAGAAAGTTATACCCAGCCTCATAATCGCTTGGTCGCTGGTTCAAGTCCAGCAGGGGCCACCAGAATTATCAAGGGGTTGCATCAAAAGTGCGACCCCTTATTTTTTTCTAGGATACCTTCTGCTTCCCTAATCACCACTTGAATCCTCCTAATACCGGATTCAAGCATGAACCTGATTAATAACTAACGTTATCATTAATAAGCTTTTTATCACCCATATTACAAAATGTATATTCAGGCGATAAATAACGGCGGAAATTAATATTACCCGCCTAATTTCAAATCAGCAGAATAAATGGCTTTCGTCTTGCGAGCTGCAATTTGCAGTTTATAAGGTATAGCAGTATTGTAAGAATTTATTTAAACTATTTTGCGTAACATCACTATCTTACAATCTATCTCGTTTCATCTAATAAGAGAAAAATAATGAAAACTTCACATAAGCTATTAATCAGTCTGGCTTGCGTTGTCACGCTCGCGGGTTGTGCCCGTAACGTCCCCATATTAACTCCCCAAACCACTATCATGACCCAAAACTCCCTACCTTCCGTGAAAAAAGCGATTTTGGAAGCGGGTAAGAAACGTAAATGGATAATGGCAGAAGTCTCTCCCGGCGTTATTGATGGCTTCCTGAAAAATCGGGAACATGACGTCAAAATACGTATCAACTATACCGCCAAGACCTACTCTATCAATTATGTCAACAGCCATAACCTAAGAGAAAATAACGGAAAAATTCACCGTAACTATAACCGTTGGGTCAATAACTTGGATAGAGATATTCAGTTAAATTTGGCCCTACTGGCTAATCAATAAACATCCATGTTAAAGCCTATCCCGATAAATAAAACATCCTGACGTGGCGGGATAGGCTTTAGTTTGTCAATATACTTTCTGGCTATATGCTACCTATCGGATATATGGATATATGACCTCACCCTATAATTATGACAAAGATGAACTCAGTGCACTTGAGGCGATTACAGAGGCTCAACGCATTGCTTTTGCCCCTATGCTATTTCAAACTGCAATTGGGCTACGCGATTGCGGGATTCTATCTTTTTTGGATAAAAACCATAAAAATGGTGCAACCAAAGATGAGATTTGCAGAAATTCCGAGTTAGACAGCTACGGTGTGGGTATTTTGCTGGATATGGGATTGAGTGGAAGAATAATCATTCAACAAGGCGACCATTATTTCATCAGCAAGATCGGGCATTATTTGCTACATGACAAGATGACCCGCGTCAATATGGATTTCACTCAAGACGTTTGTTATCAAGGGCTATTTCACCTGAAAGAGTCTCTTTTGAAAAAGAAGCCTGCCGGACTAAAAGTGTTCGGTGAGTGGCCAACGATTTATCCTGCCCTAAGCCAATTACCTGAACCTGCAAAAACAAGTTGGTTTTCATTTGACCATTTTTATTCTGACGCTGCCTTTAGTGCAGCGTTGAAAACCGTTTTTTCCATGAATCCTAAAGTGATCTATGATGTCGGTGGCAATACCGGAAAATGGGCATTGCGCTGTTGCCAATATGACAGTAAAGTCAGCGTCACTATTCTGGATTTACCCCAGCAAATAAAATTGGCTGAAGAAAATATACGCTGTCAGGGTATGGCTGATCGTATTTTTGGTTATCCTGTTGACATGTTATCGGATAACAATTTACCTACAGAAGCAGATATTTGGTGGATGAGCCAATTCCTGGATTGTTTTTCTGACACACAAATTATAGGCATTTTACGCAAGATCTCCGCAGCCATGAAACCTGATGCACGAATTTGCATCATGGAACTGTTTTGGGATTGCCAGCCTTTTGAAGCAGCAGCTTATAGCCTCAATGCGACCTCGCTTTATTTTACTTGTATGGCAAATGGTAATAGTCGTTTTTACGGCATTGATGATTTTACCCAATTCCTTAATAAGGCTGGATTGGTAATAGAAAACCAAATTGATCAGTTAGGACTGGGTCATACATTACTGATCTGCAAGAAGCAGTAACGAATGGTATTTTATGAAATTGACATTGGATATTACAGACTGGCAAGCCATCGCCCCAGGGCTTTCTCTTACTGAAGAGTGGAAAGAATGGTCTGCGACATTACCCGCCACGATTGATAAATCACGGCCATTAGAAAAATGTGCCCAATTACCGATGATGACAGCCCGCCGTTTAAGCTCCGGCAGTCGTCTTGCCGTGGACTGTGGTTTAAGCATCCTGCGTCGCAACCAAGTCGATGCCATTGTCTATACCAGTCGCCATGGCGAGTTGGAGCGCAATTACCAGATACTGCAAAATCTGGCGCAACAAGAGAGTGTTTCGCCAACCAATTTTGCCATGTCAGTTCATAACTCCTCTGTCGGAAATTTAACCATTGTCGCTAAAGCGCCTCTGGTTTCCTCTTCCGTTTCAGCAGGTATTGACAGTTTCCAGCAAGGGTTGTTTGAAGCCTTGACATTGCTCCATGCAGGTCATCATAAGGTCTTATTTGTCGATTTTGAGGGTGAACTCCCCCGCTTTTATCACAATGTCATCGATGCCAATACCTCAACCTATCCATTTGCGGTAGCTCTGCTGTTGGCACAAGGCTCTGGGTTGAGCTGTACAAAACAGTCCTCCATAGAAACCGAACCCAGTCTTCCTCAAAGCCTCCAGTTTCTTCATGGCTGGTTACGAGGTGAACAAAGTTTCATTGTCTCAGGGGATCATTGTCAGTGGAACTGGAGCCGATAAGATGATGAAAAGGATTTCAGCCAATATTATTTCAGCCAATATTACTGGGCGCATTAACTGGCTCTGGCGTCTGCTCATGACCGGATTTTGTTTTGCCCTGTTTGGTATAGGTGGGTTACTACTCTCCCTGATTTGGTTTAATTTATTGCTGATTTTTCAACGCAATGAAGACAAGCGTTGCCATCTTGCACGTCATAGCATTTCATTCAGTTTTCGTCTGTTCCTCTTTCTGACCCGAAAATTAGGTGTACTGGATTACCATTTCAGGGGATTGGATAAACTCCGTGTGGATAAAGGTTGTTTGATTGTTGCTAATCACCCAACCTTGCTGGATTACGTTATTCTGGCATCGAAACTGCCCGATGTGGATTGTATCGTAAAAGCAGCATTGCTGCGTAACCCTTTTGTCAGCGGCGCAATCCGTTCAGCACGTTACCTGATCAACCGTGATGCAGAAACTTTGCTGCCTGTCTGCCGCGAGCGACTGGTTTCCGGTCACAATATCCTGATTTTTCCAGAAGGCACGCGCACAACGCCCGGCCATCCCATTTCACTGCAACGAGGTGCCGCCAATATCGCCGTGCGATGTGAGTGCGATTTACGGATCATCCATATTACTTGCAGCCAAAAGATGCTGGATAAAAAAAGCAAGTGGTATCAAATCCCACCGAAAAAACCCGTTTATACGATTACTATTGGTGATCAACTCACCAATGCAGATTTTGCGGTTGATACAGAAAACGGGCACGCCGTCGCTGCCCGCCAACTCAATCGCCAGCTTACTCAATTACTAACACCGTCAAACTAATAGATATCGGATACGATGATGCAAGAGTTATATATTGAAATAAAACAATTGATTATAGACACCCTGAATCTGGAAGATCTTACCCCTGCGGAGATTGAGACCGATGCCCCCCTGTTTGGTGACGGCTTAGGCTTAGATTCAATCGATGCTCTGGAGCTGGGGCTGGCAGTAAAAAATTGCTATGGCATCGTACTCTCCTCTGAAAGCGAAGAGATGCGTCAACACTTCACTTCTGTCGCTACACTGGCCGCTTACATCCAATCACAGCAAGCATAAGAGCAGGTGCCATCATGGAAAAACAAAAGATTTTTCAGGAAGTTTCTCAGTTATTGGTTCAGTTATTTGAACTGTCTGCCGAAGATATTACGCCTGAATCACGACTCTATGAAGATCTGGAACTCGATAGTATTGATGCTGTTGATATGGTTGTCCATTTACAGAAGAAAACCGGACGCAAAATCAAACCGGAAGCATTCAAGTCTGTCCGTACCGTACAGGATGTCGTGGATGCGGTAGAACAGTTGTTGAAAGAACAATAATCAGCCATAAACCATCAGCAAAACAAACAGCAAACATTTGGGTAGTTAATTGAAGTTATTGATTTTATTGCTCCGCATTGCCAATACCGTCATGTTAATCGCCTGGCCTTTCTTGGTCTTCGCGATGGTTAACTACGGTCAATTTCATGCCATGTTAATTGTCATTATTCTGTTTTTTGTTTTGCGACTATGGTTAAGCAAACATCAGACTCACAATCAGCCGAAAACCGGCTGGATATTGCCCATAGCAGGGATAATCTTGGGGCTGGCCAGTTTATTCCTGCGCAATCATCAACTTCTTATGTACTATCCCGTGGTTGTTAATGCTGTTCTGCTGATCCTGTTTAGCAGCTCTTTGCGTTATGGGCCACCTGTCATTGAAAGGATGGCGCGGATCAAAGAGCCTGATTTACCCCCAGAAGGCGTTATCTATACACGTAAAGTGACTTACCTCTGGTGCCTGTTCTTTATGTTCAATGGCACAGTCGCACTTGGAACTTGCCTGTATAGCGATATGACGTTGTGGACGTTGTGGAACGGAATAGTGAGTTACCTATTAATTGGGTTGCTCATTTCCATTGAATGGCTGGTACGCCAACGGGTAAAAAAATGATAAAAGCACGATCAATCTCCCAATGGCTATCGGAAGACAATTGCCCCAACAGGCGAGTCAGTTGGGGGGATCATACGATCGATCATACTATCAGCCTGAATAAACTTCGGCAGGATGTCACCGCGTTATATCTACGCCTGCAAAACCTGCACGCAGCTTCCCGCTGGGCCTTGTGTTTTAATGACAGCTATGACTTCTGTGTCGCGCTGCTGGCAACATTACATGCGGGTAAGATCCCGGTGATTCCGGGTCATTGCCGCGAAGCGCAATTGCAGGAACAACAACCGCTGTTTGATGGTGTATTGACGGATCTGCCGCTGACCTTGTCCTGCCCTTGCTGGCAGGTCACATCCTCTAATCCAGAGAGTGATGCGACAGAAAAAGCCCCAGCTAACATCATATTGCCAGCTATACCGCCTGATGCCACTTTAGTGATGTTCACGTCTGGTTCAACGGGCGTTCCTCAACAAATCCTTAAATCCGTGGCAGCCATGGATCTTGAATCCCAATGGCTGGCTGCTCTGTGGGGCGATAAGCTGCAATCCTGCGTTGTCAGATCCTCGGTCAGCCACCAGCATTTGTATGGTTTGACTTTCCGCATCTGGTTGCCCATGTCACTGGGGTTACCATTTGATCGCAAAATGGTGGAATTTCCCGAACAACTGACCCATAGCCCGCGCTGTGCCCTGATCAGTAGCCCCGCCTTTCTGCAACGGCTTGATGACAAACTTCCCGCCCCGGATTGCACTTTTGTCGTCTCGGCGGGTGGACCTTTGCATTTTGCCTATGCACAACGAGCAACGCGGTGGCTCAATACGCCTCCTCATGAAATTTATGGCTGTACCGAAACGGGCATCATGGCCTGGCGAAGCCGTAAAACGGACAACGCGATCTGGACGACATTTGCAGGTGTTTCATTTCAGGAGGATGCCCAAAAGCGTGTACGTGTTTCTTCGCCTCTACTGCCTGATCCCGCTGGCCTGACACTGGACGATCAGTTGGTCTTCGATGACCAAGGGAATTTTGCCTTATTGGGGCGTCGGGACCGTCTGGTGAAAATTGAAGAAAAGCGCATTTCCCTGTCAGAAATCGAACGCCGCCTGTGTGAAGTTTCTGGGATCACCGACGCTGCTGTATTGCCGATTAATCGGGGTAAACGCAATCACATTGGGGCGGTCGTCGTGTTAGAGCATGAAACCTACCAACATTATCAGCAGCAAGGCATTCGCGAGCTGGCAAAAGCGTGGCGTCACCAGTTAAAGCCTTGGCTGGAACCTGTCGCATTACCGCGTTATTGGCGAGTCGTCGAAACCATCCCCTTGAATGCCCAAAGCAAGCGCTCATGGCCTGCATTACAGGAGCTATTTAATGAAACCCATTGAAATTCACCGCGAGCAACCTGCTCAACATGAAGCCATGATACAACTGTATTTAGACCCCGCTTTGGATTGGTTCCGGGGGCATTTTCCCGTGCAACCCCTTCTGCCGGGCGTAGCTCAAATCGATTGGGTCATGCACTATGCCCAAACCTTGCTGGCACCGGGCTGGTCTTTTTCTTCGATTGAAATGGTGAAATTCCAGTTTCCCCTGCAACCCGGTAACACACTGTTATTGAAAATCAACTGGGATGAAAAAAAACACCTGCTGACCTTCCATTATGACCTGGCTCCCCAAAATGGCAGCGAAGGCCAGACTGCAAGCCAAGGAAAGATAAAGTTATGTCGTTGAGCGTGAATACAATTACGCCCTGCGTGGTGATTCCTTGTTATAACCACGGCAAAACCCTGCCTGCGGTATTGGAAAGGTTATCCCCTTATCATCTCCACTGTTTTATCGTGGATGATGGCAGTGAGCCAGAAACTCAACATCGCCTTGAAGATTTAGCAAAATCCACGCCTGATGTCACACTTATCCGCCTTGAACATAATCAGGGTAAAGGGGGAGCCGTCATGGCAGGAATGCAGGCAGCCGCGGATTTAGGGTATGGCCATGCTTTACAAGTTGATGCCGATGGCCAGCATTGTCTTGAAGATATTCCCCTGTTTTTGGCAAAGGCACAGCAGTATCCCGATCACTTAATTTCCGGCAACCCGAAATATGATGTTTCCGTGCCCAAATCCCGCCTTTATGGACGCTATATCACCCATTTTTGGGTTTGGATAGAAACGCTTTCTTTCTCTCTCAAAGACAGTATGTGTGGTTTTCGTGTTTATCCCTTGGCTCCTACGCTGCAACTGTTGGCGAATAAAGAGGTTGGCCGTCGCATGGATTTTGATATCGAGATCATGGTGCGGCTCTATTGGCAGGGAACAGAAAGTCAATTTGTGCCGACAAAAGTCACTTATCCTGAAAATGGCCTGTCTCATTTCGATGCCTTGAAAGATAACCTCAGTATCTCATGGATGCACACTCGCCTGTTTTTCGGCATGTTGCCACGCATTCCTTCATTATTATGGCGCAAGAAATTAGGGCGTAATCACCGTCATTGGTCAGATATTCAGGAACGCAAGGGGTTGACCGGCATGAAGTTCATGCTGGCAGTTTATCGATGGTTCGGACGCAAGCCCTTTGAGTGTCTGCTTTACCCTGTTGTTGGCTATTTCTGGGCAACCGGTGGATCACAGCGGCTGGCATCTCGTCAATACCTTGAACGGCTGAAACAGACCTTGCAGCACAAGGGCATCGCTATCCCAAAACACCTTAATAGTTATCGCCACTATCTGCGTTTTGGCAGAGCCATGCTGGATAAAATCGCAAGCTGGCGGGGGGACTTAATATGGGGAGAAAATATTTCGTTTGCACAGGGAGCAGAACAAACGCTTTTAGATGGCGATGCAAGCGGGAAACTGTTGTTGGTTTCACATTTGGGGGATATCGAAGTCTGCCGGGCACTGGCTCAACGAGCGGGTAAACAGACGATCAATGCACTGGTTTTTACTGAACATGCTCAACGGTTCAAACAGATCATTGAAGAAGTCTCACCACAGGCGGGGATCAATTTATTGCCGGTAACGGATGTCGGGGCTGATACCGCCATCCTGTTGAAAGAAAAAATTGATGCCGGCGAATGGGTAGCCATTGTCGGTGATCGGGTTGCCGTTAATCTTTCGCGAGCCAACACCCAGCGCGTTGTATGGAGTCAATTTCTCGGTCATCCGGCGCCCTTTCCGCAAGGGCCGTTTATCCTCGCTTCGGTGTTGCGTTGCCCGGTGCTGTTGATGTTCGCTCTCCGGCAAAATAACAAATTCAAAATTTATTGTGAGCACTTTGCCAATCCGCTGGAACTGCCACGTCAACAAAGAGAACAGGCGTTGCAGCAAGCGGTGGATCGCTACGCTTCCCGATTGGAACATTATGCCCTGCAATCCCCGCTTGATTGGTTTAATTTTTTCGATTTTTGGCAATTGCCATCTGCCCGGACAAATAAGGAATAAAAAATGCTGACTGACCCTCGTTTTACTGCTGAGGTTGAATTAACTGTGCCATTTCATGATGCTGATCCCATGGGCGTGGTGTGGCATGGAAATTACTTCCGCTATTTCGAAATTGCCCGCGAAGCCCTGATGAACCAGGTCAATTATGGTTATCGAGAAATGAGTGAATCCGGCTATGTTTGGCCGGTCGTTGACGCCAAAATCAAATACCGTGCCTCAGTGTTCTTTGAACAAAAAATACGTATCAGAGCCACCATTGAAGAGTTTGAGAATCGCCTAAAAATTGCTTATCAGGTTTTTGATGCCGCAAGCGGAGAAAAAACAACCACAGGCTATACCATTCAGGTCGCTGTTTCTAAAGAAACACGGGAAATGAGCTTTGTCAGCCCAGACATGCTATTTGAACGCCTGGGGGTCAAACCGTGAAAAAATGGCGCTGGATACTGCTGTTTCTGACAGCCTGTTTTATGACCATCAATAACGTGGCACAGGCCATTACCCTTGAGGCATTACAACAACGGTTTGCTCACCAGCCTGTCGTACGAGCACATTTCACACAAGTGCGACACATCCAAGGTATGCCTCAACCCCTGACTTCCAACGGTGAAATGCTGGTTTCACAATATAAAGGGCTATGGTGGCATCAGCAAAAACCGTTCCCATTGACATTGGTACTGGATGATAACCGTATGGTGCAGGTGATGTCGGGGCAAACACCACAAATCATCACCGCCGATTCCAATCCACAACTGTTTCAGTTCAACCATTTGATGCGGGCACTGTTTCAGGCCGATCGCGCTGTACTGGAGGAAAATTTCAACATCGAATTCAATGACTTCGGGCAGGAAAAATGGCGCCTGGTACTGACACCCAAAACGTCTCCCCTGGATAAACTGTTCACGGCGATTACGCTGAACGGTCAGGCTAACCTTGATGCTATTTTACTGACGGATCGCCAAGGTGATCGTACCGAGCTTGCTTTTACCCAACACCAATTAACGCCAGAGACGCTGAGTCATGAAGAAGAGCAACGCTTCACATTCTGAGCCACGTCTGCTGGCACTATTCTGGCTGCTAATATGCGCTATCTTGATGGTATTAATGGCAGTCCTGTTGCCCCAATCCCGTCTTTCCACCAGTGTACTGGCATTATTACCGGCACAAAGTGCGGGAAACATGCCACCCGCCTTGCAAGAAGAGTTCATGCAACGTCTTGATCGCCAATTGGTGTGGATGGTGAGTCCGGGGAAAAAAGAGGATAGCGCGCCCGCCCAATATTGGCTGACGCATTTGCAAAAAGCACCGTTTCTGACCCATGTCAAAGGGCCAATGACGGCAGAACAGCAACAGGCATGGGGGCGTTTTTACTATGAACACCGTAATGCGATGCTCGATCCTGCTACCCGTGCCAGACTGGCAGATGACGGCCATCAGCAAGCAAACTGGGTTTTGTCTCAGGTTTATTCTGCATTTTCCGGCGTCAGCGGGCAGGAGCTGAATAATGATCCCTTGATGCTGGTCAGAGGCTCACAACTGGCACTGCAACAGACATCCAGCCAATTGCGGCTCCAGAACGGCTGGTTAGTGGCCAAAGATCAAGCCGGAAGAAGCTGGTATTTACTTCACGGAGAGTTAAAAAACGCGTCCTTTGATATGCAGCAAGGGCATCACGCTGTCACTGAATTGAATAAGTTGCAGCAAGCGCTGAAAGCCCAATTCCCTGACGCCGAAGTGATTTCACGGGGAACCCTGTTTTACAGTGATTACGCGACCCAGCAGGCAAAACACGATATTTCAACCTTGGGCAGCGCCACCGTGCTGGGTGTCTTACTACTTATCTACGGGGTTTTTCGCTCCCTGAAACCATTGTTGCTGTGTGTGCTATCCATCAGTATTGGCGCGCTGGCAGGCACGGTGGTGACGTTGGGGATCTTTGGCGAACTTCATTTCATGACGCTGGTGATGAGTCTCAGTATCATCGGTATTTCCGCGGACTACGCCATTTACTATCTCACCGAACGCATGGTACATGGTCAGGAAGTGACGCCGTGGCAGAGTATGCGGAAGGTTTTGCCAGCCTTATTGATGGCATTGGTAACCACCGTCATTGCCTATCTCATCATGATGTTTGCCCCCTTCCCCGGCTTACGCCAGTTGGCGGTGTTCGCGGCGGCGGGTTTGACCGCTTCCTGCCTGACCGTCGTCTGTTGGTATCCCCGACTGGCTAAAACCCTGCCAGTGCGCCCTGTCCCCGCCATGATCATATTACTGCGTTGGCTGGTGTTATGGCGGCACAACCGGCGGTTTTATATCGGCCTGCCTGCCGTGCTGGCGATTTTTGCACTACTGGGCATGTTCCGTTTGCAAGTCAATGATGACATTGCCCAATTACAGGCGCTGCCACAGGATATCCATCAACAGGAAAAACGCATTGCTGCACTCACCGGACAACGAAGCGATCAAAAATGGTTCGTTATTTACGGCGATGACGCAGAAAAAACGTTGCAACGACTGGAATCCTTTATTCCTGAATTAGAGGCAGAAAAACAGCAAGGCCATATTAGCCATTATCAACGCTTCCCGCTCTCTTCTGTTGTTCAGCAAAACAGAGATCTTGAGCTGATCAAAGCCGCTACCCCCAATGTCATGGCTTGCCTGACAGAAGCCGGGCTGGCAATCAAGCAGCCGGATCTCCACCCCATGACCGTCACGCCAAATGACTGGCTCAACAGTGTGGTCAGTGAAGGCTGGCGTTTGATGTGGATAACCCTGCCAAATGGTCACAGTGGCGTCCTGCTGCCTGTTAACGGCGTTAAAAACAGTGTCCTGATGCGCCAGTTGGCAGAAAAACAGCAAGGCGTCAGTTGGGTTGATCGCAAGCTGGCTTTCGATGAGATGTTTCAATTTTACCGAACCCTGCTTGGCGGGTTGCTGGCAGCTTCTATTGTACTGATCGCCATCAGTTACCTCGTGCGACTCGGCTTGCGTCGCGGAACCATCAGTTTATTGCCGTCCCTGCTATCCCTTGGCTGTGGGCTGGCGGTGCTCGGTTTCAGTGGTCATAGCCTGAACTTATTTTCCATATTGGCTCTGGTTCTGGTGCTTGGTATTGGCATCAACTACAGCCTGTTTTTCAGCAATCCCCGTGGTACGCCGCTGACTTCACTCCTGGCGATCAGCGTGGCAATGTGTACAACATTGCTCACACTGGGCATGTTGATCTTCAGTAGCACCCAGGCCATCAGTAGCTTTGGCATTGTGTTATGCAGCGGGATCTTTACCGCTTTCCTGCTATCCCCACTGGCCATGCCTGAGCGCCAAAAAAGGAAAAAGCAATCATGATACGGTTATTCATCCTGTCCCTGACCTGCCTGCTGGCGGCTTGTACACACTCTCCGCAAGAGGGCACCCCCAGTGCGTGGCTGAAACCGGGTGTACGGGTTTCATTGCCGGAACCGACAATAACGCCGGTGATTAATGAACAGCAACTGTTAACCGCTACCGTAAAAGGCAAACAACAATCGTTGATTGTGCTGCTTAACGCCAATGAACAACACCTGTCGCTGGCCGGACTCTCTTCACTGGGTATCCGGTTGTTCAAATTGGATTACGACAAACAGGGTATTCATACCGAACAGTCCCTTGTCGTGCCGGAACTTCCTCCCGCCAATCAAGTTTTGGCCGATATTATGCTCAGTTATTGGCCTGTTTCGGCTTGGCAGAGTCGGCTACCCGATGGCTGGACACTTAGGGACAGTGATAATCTCCGCCAGCTACATGACAAAAATGGGAAATTGATCGCAGAAATTCATTATGATGCCCCAAATGGCAAACGACGCCCGACTCGCGTCCAGCAATTCATTTTTGGTTATGACATCGCCATTCAGCATTTGGAAGAGTAAAACATGATTTATATTTCTGCCGTAGGTATGCTCAATGCCTTGGGCGATAACGTGGATGACATTGCGCAGAATCTCGTGCTCGGTCAAGCCCCCGGCATGTATGAGCGCTCTGGCTGGTTACAACCTGACAAAACCTGCTGTCTGGGAGGCGTTGACGCTGAATTGCCCGCCATGCCTGACATGCTGTCTGAACACAACAGCCGCAATAATCGGTTGTTACTGGCTGCCTTGATGCAAATAAAACCACAAGTGGACGAAGCCATCGCCCGTCATGGTCGGGAGCGCATCGCCGTGATCATGGGCACCAGTACATCTGGCCTTGATGAGGGTGATCAACATGTCAGCCGCACGGTCTACCAGCAATCACATGGGTCTTACCACGATTACCACTACTACCAGCAGGAATTGGGTGATCCTTCCCGCTTCCTTGCCCGTTACCTTGCTATTGAGGGGCCTGCATTTACCCTCTCTACCGCCTGTTCATCCAGTTCACGGGCGATTATCAGCGGTCAACGCCTGATTGAAATGGGTCTGGTGGATGCCGCCATTGTGGGGGGGGCGGACACATTAAGCCGGATGCCAATCAATGGCTTCGATAGCCTTGAATCCCTGTCCCCAACCTTGTGTGAACCCTTTTGTCAGGATCGCCAAGGCATCACCATCGGAGAAGCCTCCACCTTGCTGCTACTAACGCGAGAACCTCAACCGATAGCCTTACTTGGTGTGGGAGAATCCAGTGACGCATGGCATATGTCAGCCCCGCATCCTGAAGGGAGAGGAGCCATTGCAGCGATCAATATGGCCTTGAAAAAGGCCGGGATCTCGCCGGCAGAGATAGGTTATATCAACCTGCACGGAACCGGCACAAAATTGAATGACCAGATGGAGTCGATCGTCATCAATCAGATTTTTGGTGAAAATACCCCATGCAGTTCGACCAAGTATTTAACCGGTCATACTCTGGGAGCCGCAGGTGCCTGTGAAGCTGGGCTTTGCTGGTTACTGCTGACACGTCACTTACCGCTGCCTGCCCAGGATTTTACCCGCTCAGGCATTGATATCGCCCTGCCGGCTTGTGGTTTGCTGACCCAATCACAACCACTGGAAAAACCGATTGTCATGTCAAATTCTTTTGCCTTTGGTGGAAACAATACCAGCCTGATATTGGGAGTGGCTTAATGCCTGACTATTTACCCGTGGATCGTTATCTTCCCCATGAAGCACCGATGGTGTTACTGGAACACGTGATCAACGTATCCGACAACCATGTTCATTGTCAGGTCACCGTCAGCCAAGACGGTGTGCTATCCCCCTTTCTCAATCAGGATGGTCACCTGCCGGGTTGGTTTGCCATTGAAATGATGGCTCAGGCCATTGGTGTCTGGTCCGGCTGGCACCGAAAAGCAAGAAAAGAAGCAGATTCCGCATTAGGCATGTTACTGGGCGGACGTGCAGTACGCTGCCAAGTGCCTGCTTTCACACAAGGCAGCGTACTGGATATTCAGATGAATTTATTACTGCAAGATGAAAAATTTGGCAGTTTTGAAGGTGAAATCAGTTGTTATGGCACTGTACTGGTGACAGGCCGCCTGAACACCTACCAACCTAACAAAACAGAACTCATACAATTAATAAATAAACAGGATGGAGTAGCATAATGCGTTCAGTTCTCGTGACCGGTGCCAGCAAAGGGATAGGCAGGGCGATTGCCTGCCGACTGGCGGAGGAGGGTTTTACGGTCGTCGTGCATTATCACCGCGATACCAAAGGCGCGAAAGAGACACTGGAACACATTCAGTCAAACGGAGGCAGTGGCCGTATACTGAATTTTGATGTTTCAGATCGCGCCACCTGCCGTGCAATGCTGGAAAAAGACATCGAAACCCACGGTGCTTACTATGGCATCGTCTGCAATGCTGGGATCGCCAGAGATGGGGCTTTCCCAGCTCTGGAAGGCGATGACTGGGATAGTGTCATTCATACCAATTTAGATGGCTTCTACAATGTTATCCATCCCTGCATCATGCCGATGATCGGCCTGCGTCAGGGAGGGCGTATCATCACGTTATCCTCCGTATCGGGTTTGATGGGCAACCGTGGACAAGTCAATTACAGCGCCGCTAAAGCCGGTATTATCGGGGCAACAAAAGCGCTGGCCATCGAATTAGCGAAAAGAAAAATCACGGTGAACTGTATTGCCCCCGGCCTGATTGGGACAGATATGATTCAAATGGAAGAAGCCGCGTTGAAAGAAGCGATGAATATGATCCCAATGAAACGCATGGGACAAGTGGATGAAGTGGCGGGTCTTGCCAGTTATTTGATGTCTGATATTGCGGGATATGTCACTCGTCAGGTCATCTCAATCAACGGAGGGATGCTATGAGCCATAATGCGACATTCCATCAGGAAAGGCCCCGCAGGGTAGTGATTACCGGCATGGGTGGCATTACCGCATTGGGACAGGATTGGCTATCGGTTTCCGCGGGATTGAAAGCGGGGATCAACGCCGTTCAACAGATGCCGGCATGGGCTGAATATGACGGGCTAAACACCCATCTCGGCGCACCCGTCACGGATTTTATTTTACCCGAACACTATACCCGCAAGCGCATTCGCTCCATGGGACGGGTTTCCCTGATGTCAACACGCGCCACAGAGCTGGCCCTGGAGATGGCAGGTTTGCTTGGTGATCCCATACTGACCAACGGAGAAACCGGCATTGCCTATGGCTCTTCGACAGGCAGTACCAAGCCCGTCAGCGAATTTGCAACCATGCTGACGGAAAAGCACACCAATAACATTACGGGCACGACTTATGTGCAGATGATGCCGCATACCACTGCCGTTAACACCGGCCTGTTCTTTGGCCTGCGTGGCCGGGTGATCCCCACCTCAAGTGCTTGCACATCCGGTAGCCAGGCGATTGGTTATGCGTGGGAAGCTATCCGTCATGGCTATCAAACCGTCATGGTGGCAGGCGGAGCCGAAGAATTGTGTCCATCCGAAGCAGCCGTGTTTGATACGCTATTCGCCACCAGCCAGAAAAATGCAGCCCCCAAAACCACACCGTCTCCGTTTGATGTTCATCGCGACGGGTTGGTGATTGGTGAAGGTGCGGGGACATTGATCCTCGAAGAACTGGAACACGCCAAAGCGCGGGGTGCCAAAATTTATGGTGAAATCATCGGATTTGCCACTAACTGTGACGCTTCCCATATCACCCAGCCAAAATCCGAAACGATGCAAATATGCATTGAAATGGCGCTGAAATCCGCGGGCTTACAGCCAGCCGATATCGGTTACATCAGTGCCCACGGTACTGCCACCGATCGGGGGGATGTGGCAGAGAGCCACGCCACCGCCAATATTTTTGGCAACCAAACACCTATCTCTTCACTGAAAAGCTATTTCGGCCATACCCTGGGAGCTTGTGGCGCCCTTGAGGCATGGTTAAGCCTGGAAATGATGAATGCAGGCTGGTTTGCCCCGACTATCAATCTCAACCAGATTGATCCCGCTTGTGGTGAGTTAGATTATATTATCCACCAGCCTCGTAACATCCAAACCGAGTTTATCCAAAGCAATAACTTTGCTTTTGGTGGGATCAATACTTCGATTGTGATCCGGCGTTGGGCTTAGTTTTAGTGCGTTAAGACCGCTGACAAAGCACCGGTTCAAAATCGGCGCTTTGTCAGGCTTATTATCCATTTTGGTAGCGACATGAGCCTCCAAACCATTTGTCGAAACCTCATCGTCATCGTTCCTTTATATTCCCTTTTTCCATAAATCTTTTCACTCATGAGTATCAGTTTTTCTCGTTGTATCTCTTTGTAAGAAAGGGCTATAGTCCGCACCACTCAAGGTTATTGAGTCACTGACCTACTGCTTAAATCACCAAGATATATGCCAGTCCTGGCCTATATCATGACCGCCATTCGGCAAGATCTTGATGAGAAGCAGCGCATATCTGGTTAATTTTTTTATGTGGAGACGACAGTAGTGAAACTGCTGCGCAACAATGACAGTGCATTTGTACCTGTCGCTGGCTTAACTGTTTTTGCCATTGCTTCTGGTTACCTCATGAGCTTAATTCCTTTGTCGATGGCAAGTTTCCGCATTGATACCGCTTATGCCAGTTGGTTAGCCAGTGCTTATTATGTCGGTTTACTGATAGGTTCTATGATGATTGAGCCTGTTATTGCCAAGATAGGTCACCGTCTGTCATTTATTGTTTTTTTATTGCTTTTATCAGTGACCGTTATTGCATTGCCGTTTTTTCCCAATAAAGAAATTTGGTTACTGGTGCGGTGTATGGCTGGCGTGGCGGTTGCCGGCGTTTTTGTCGTGGTCGAATCTTGGTTGTTGATTGGCGATAATCCCAAAGAACGCGCCAAACGCCTGAGCTTTTATATGACTTCTCTTTACGGTGGAACAACTTTAGGCCAGTTATTGATTGGGCCTGTCGGCACTCAGGGGATGATCCCTTTTATGGTGATTTCGGCACTGCTGTTTGTCGCTATTTTACCGCCATTATTCGTGCATCATGGGCAGCCTCCTGCACTCCGTCATCAAAGTATGTCGCTGAGAAAAATCACCGCATTCAGTAAACCGGCGATCGTTGGCTGCATGACGTCGGGTATTGTTATGGGCACTATCTATGGTCTGATGCCTTTATCACTCAGCCAAAGTCATTTCAGTACTGATCAAGTGGGTGTCTTGATGGCAGCCATTATTCTGGGCGGAATGGTGATACAACCGATTATCAGCAAGCTGTCCGTCATCATGAGCAAAATATTCCTATTGGCAATGGTCTCATTACTGGGTGTCTTCGCCATAGGAATCATGTATCTCTTTGAACATTATATTGTCATGATCGTGGCACTGGCTCTTTTGGGGATGTCGTCCTTTGCGTTGTACCCCATTGCTATCACCCTGGCTTGTGACAAGCTGGCTGCGTCCTATATTGTCGCGGCAAGCCAGGTCATGTTGCTAAGTTACAGTATCGGTTCCGCCATGGGCCCGCTGGTAGCCGGGCATTTTATGCTACAACATTACTTTAAAGTTCAGCACAATGGATTGATGAGTTTCTTTTTTATTGTCTTATTGGCAACTGCGCTTTATATGCTGCTGGCGAGCTTGCAGCGCAAAGGCCGTGTATTGGCAAGTTAGCTACGAAGTCATATTAAAAGAGTTTGTATGAAGCTTGCCCCCCAATCTTCACCCATCCAGTAACAACGCAAGTACACTTTGAAAACCTCAGAATATTAAGTTCTGTGGTTTTCTTAATAATGAATAGCGAAACTATTTAAAAACTATTTAAAAACTATTTAGTAAAAATGATAATAATAAAATTTAATGCGTGTGAAAAATAAATAAAATTAAACTAATGGAATGTTTTGTAAACATCCGATTAGAACTGGGTAAATCAATGATATAATGGATCCCTTGACATACCCGTTACCTTTCAAGTAGCAGCTTTGCTGTCTTGTTTTTATTTTATTGAGCTTAAGCATTAATGAATCATTTACAACCACCTACTTCTTCAGGAATGAAGTTATTTGCTGATCTTATCGGAAAACGTGTAACTCCCGGTGAACACTGGCACTCTTCCAGCAATCGCACCAAATTTGCCCTGCGCAGTCTCCTGACCCCCGTTTCTACCTTGAAACTGTTGAATGGCCTTGCCAGAACGCCTCGCTATTTGGATATCTTGAAAAAACAACCCAGTTTGCCTTGCAAATTACATCGCCCATACTTAAGCATTAATTTCAAGCGCAAGCAGATCGTTGGTGCCCTGAATGAGCACTATCAATTATTATTCAAACAATTAGAACCTACTGTTATTAGTCGGATCTTTGATATTCAGGCTTATTTACTAGCAACCCTTCAAGGGAAAAATGAAACATTTCTGATATATCTTGATTCGCTGGACAATCTGAATAAAGAAGGTGAACTCTCTTTATATATTACCACGGCGGAAAATGTCATTCTGGCCAAATGTGCATTTACGTTATTAACGATTGATGGCAAACAAACACTCTTTATCGGTGTACTGCAAGGGCCAGCAAAAGGAGATAATGCGCTAGAGATTATCCGCCATGCGACGAAAGAGTGTTATGGGTTATTTCCCAAGCGCCTGTTGATTGAGGCAATTTGTCGTTTTGCCGAGCATATGCATTGCGAGCAGATCTTAGCGGTCAGTAACGAAACGCATATCTACCGTAGCATTCGTTATTGGCATAAAAAGAAAAATCAGATGGTAGCCGATTATAACGCTTTCTGGGAATCGCTAAGCGGCGTCAGAAAGGAAAATAATGATTTCCATTTGCCATCATTCATAGAAAGAAAATCTTTGGATGATATCCCCAGTAAAAAACGCGCCGAATATCGCCGCCGCTATCAATTACTGGGTGATCTGGAAAACAATATTAAGGCCTCCCTTTCCGCCGCCTGATTTCCAGCCAAACAAAAAAGAAGACCCATCGGGTACTCAACGTGGCTTCGTCGTTAACCATATAAGATGCGTTTTAATGGCGGGCCATTCATTAAGGAGGATGCTATAAACACAAGTATCCCTTATCGAACCCTCTTTGCCGCGCAAGTGATGACGCAAAATACCGTCCAGTTTAGCGCCCAATCGTTCAATCGCTTTGCGGCTTTGGTGATTTAAAAAATGGGTACGCAGTTCCACCGCAACGCATTCCAATTCTTCAAACGCATGTTAAAACTTAATTCCGTCACTTTTATTTAGCATCATGGAAGAAGGGATTTACATAAAAATAACAATCCTGAAAGCAATCATCAATAAGTGACCGTTCTATCCTCAATAGATCTTCCATTAAGGTGTCATTGATGCGTTATTCCATGACATTTGTCACAATCAATTAACAAAGTAGTTCCAATAATGCCGGAACTGTCTAAATTTGATAATCATCTCATCCGACCACTTGGTTGTTTGTTTTTGGGCTTCCAACTATTTGATGGAGAATGCAATGAGCAATTACCCCCACCTGCTTACACCGCTGGATTTGGGCTTTACCACACTAAAAAACCGTGTATTGATGGGTTCAATGCACACAGGGCTTGAAGAATATCCTGACGGTGCCCAACGTTTAGCTCAATTTTATGCCGAACGGGCGGCGGGCGGCGTCGCATTGATTGTGACCGGCGGTATCGCACCAAATCCGCAAGGCGTGGTTGCAGCAGGGGCAAGCATCTTAAATAGTGAAGCTCAACTGCCGCACCACAAACTCATTACCGATGCAGTACATCAGGCTGGAGGGAAAATTGCTTTGCAAATCCTGCATGCCGGACGTTACAGCTACCAGAAAAATGCCGTCGCACCTTCGGCGATCCAAGCGCCGATTAATCCCTTTATGCCCAGAGAAATGTCTGAAGAAGATATCCAGCAAACAATCCGGGATTTTGCCCGCTGTGCCCAACTTGCCCAGCAAGCAGGCTATGATGGAGTGGAAATCATGGGGTCAGAAGGTTATCTCATTAACCAGTTTCTGGTCACGCGCACTAATCAGCGGCAGGATAAGTGGGGTGGAACTTTCGAAAACCGCATGCGCTTTGCTGTCGACATTGTCAACGCCGTCCGCGCCATCACAGGCGAGCGTTTTATCCTTGTCTACCGCCTTTCCATGCTGGATTTAGTGGAAGAGGGTTCTAACTGGCAAGAGGTCGAACAACTGGCTCTGGCGATTGAAAAAGCCGGCGCATCGATCATCAATACCGGTATTGGCTGGCATGAAGCCCGTATTCCAACCATTGCCACGATGGTGCCCAGAGCCGGATTCAGTTGGGTCACGCAAAAATTGATGGGAAAAGTCAGCATCCCTTTAATTACCACCAACCGCATTAACGATCCCCAAGTTGCTGAACAAGTGCTCAGTGAAGGCTACGCCGATATGGTTTCCATGGCACGGCCGCTTCTCGCTGATGCCGAATTTGTCCTGAAAGCCGAACAAAACCGCGCCGATGAAATCAATACCTGTATAGGTTGCAACCAAGCCTGTCTGGACAAAGTTTTTGTCGGCAAGCTGGCATCTTGTCTGGTCAATCCACGCGCCTGCCATGAAACCGAATTCATTGCTGCCCCGGTAAAAATTCCCAAAACTATCGCGGTGATCGGTGCAGGACCGGCGGGATTATCCTTTGCCGTCACCGCCGCCAGCCGGGGGCACCATGTCACGCTGTTTGAACGGGAAAATCAAATCGGCGGGCAATTTAATATCGCCAAGCAAATTCCCGGCAAAGAAGAATTTCATGAAACCTTACGCTATTTTTCCCGCCAATTGGCCTTAAACGGCGTTGAAGTTCGCCTCAACCAGACGGCAACGGCTGACCAGCTTGCAGCGTTTGATGAAGTTGTTCTCGCAACCGGCATCACACCACGCATTCCCAATATCGACGGCATTGAACATGAAAAGGTGCTGACTTACCTTGATGTCTTAAAACACAAGCGGCCGGTCGGCAAACGTATTGCCATTATCGGCGCGGGCGGTATTGGTTTCGATACCGCGGAGTACCTGAGCCAAAGCGGGCAAAGCACCAGCTTGAGCAGCCATGCGTTTAGTCATGAGTGGGGCATTGACCGGACCATCAGGCATCGGGGAGGACTACAGCCAGAAGGCGCGCAGGCCGAACGTTCCCCCCACAAGATTTATCTGCTGCAACGCAAGGACTCCAAGGTCGGGGAGGGTCTGGGAAAAACCACGGGATGGGTGCATAAGGCCAGCCTGTTAATGCGGGGCGTTACAATGTTAAACCGCGTGCAATACGTGAAGATTGATGATCAGGGATTACATATCCGCCGTGGCGATGAACAACAATGCCTTGACGTGGATAATGTGATTATTTGTGCCGGACAGGAACCATTGAAAGCCCTCTTCCCACCGTTACAGGCAATGGGAAAAAGTGTGCATATCATTGGCGGGGCAGATATCGCCGCCGAATTAGATGCCCGCCGTGCCATCGCTCAGGGAACCCGTTTGGCGCTTAAATTGTAAAGCAAGAACGGTGATAATTTATACTCAATTCATTATCACCGTTCCCACTTATAATTGGATTAACGTTGTGTCAATTGATCCGCGGCTATACGAGTCTCTTGTGCCTGACAAGCAGCGGCGGTAAACAGGACATCAGTGGAAGAGTTTAACGCAGTTTCAACAGAATCCTGTATTACACCGATAATCATCCCTACTGCAACAACCTGCATGGCAATTTCATTGGAAATACCAAACATGCTACATCCCAATGGAATCAATAATAAAGAACCGCCTACAACACCTGAAGTTCCACATGCGGCAACCGCAGACACTACGCTCAATAAAACTGCTGTTGGTAGATCAATATTGATACCTAATGTATTCACAGCGGCTAATGTCAATACGGTAATGGTAACAGCTGCTCCACCCATATTGATAATCGCTCCTAAAGGAATAGAAATAGAATAAGTGTCTTCATTTAAATTCATGCGACGGCACATTGCCATATTCACAGGAATATTGGCGGCTGAACTACGGGTAAAGAACGCGGTTATCCCACTTTCACGCAAACAATAAAAAACCAGAGGATAAGGATTGCGCTTAATCATCCAAAAAACAATCAAAGGATTAACGACTAACGCGACAAAAATCATACAACCCAGCAATACCAACAACAATTGTACATAGCTTAATAAAGCATGAAATCCTGTCGTAGCAATAGTTGCAGATATCAGTCCAAAGATGCCAATAGGAGCAAAACGAATAATCACACGTAAGACCTGTGTCACCGCTTCGGCCAAATCCTGAACCATAGACTTCGTTGACTCCTTTCCATGACGTAAAGCAATACCCAACCCCGTTGACCATGCCAAGATACCAATATAGTTAGCATTCAGTAATGCATCAATAGGATTGGCAACTACATTAAGTAGTACTCCTTTCAGGACTTCAATAATATCTTCTGGTGGTGATATTTTCATATTATTAACCACCAACTGTAATGTTGATGGGAACAATATACTACCAGCAACGGCTACACACGCCGCTAAAAATGTTCCAATGATGTAAAGGAATAAGATCGGGCGAACACTACTTTTCTGACCTGTTTTATGATTTGCAATTGAAGACATAACTAACAACCACACTAAAACAGGTGCGGCTGCCTTCAAAGCACCAATAAAAAGTGTTCCTAATATCCCAACTGGCTTAGCTACAGAAGGCGCCAGCCATGCCAGCAATATCCCCAATATTAATCCGATAGATATTTGTTTTACCAGGCTTCCTTGTACAAGGAGCTGCACAAAATATCGCACAAAGCCTTTTTGTTGTTTTTTCATAGCCTATCCATTTGGTATTTTGGCTCATCGAGCCTGATGTTTTTGTGTTTGCTTTCCCAACAAGGGAAATTAAGAGAACTGCAAAGATTATTCATTGCAATATACAGAAAAATCAACAATTGATAACAATTTGATTACATTTATGTGATCGAAAGCAATAAACACGGGTTATTTATCTGATATAAACGGAATAGGGTGGATTTTCATTATTAATCAATGGGTAATGGAAAATTTAACTGGCAATATACGTAAATTCACTCCATACAAATGATAAATAGCGCATTAATGCTATTTAATAAAATCTCATCAAACGATTAATTAACAGATATATCTCAATGAACTCACTTTTACATTGAGGTAAGTGTTCAATTACCCAACAAAATTTCCTGTCTGGATTCTGTCGATTTTGTTAAAGTGTGCCAGTCGATCTTTAGGCCATCTTGAAGGGATTTCGAGATCATTTTATGACAACTGATATTAATAACTTTATGCTTACAAAGTATTTAATAGAAACTAACCATAAATGACCATAAAAGTAAGATGTCATCCTTAATCCGCGTTTTAGGAACATTTGATGGAAATTGTAACAGACCTTATTTATGCACTCTGGCACCAAGATTACGAAACACTGGCTAATCCGTCGTTGGTATGGGCTATCTACATGCTGCTGTTTATTATCCTGTTTCTGGAAAATGGGGTATTACCTGCGGCTTTTTTACCGGGCGACAGCCTACTGATATTAGTCGGTGTCCTCATTGCAAAAGAGGCCATGAGTTTTCCTGCAACCTTAGTCATTCTCACCGCCGGAGCTAGCCTCGGCTGCTGGATCGGCTACCTTCAGGGAAGGTGGCTTGGCAATACGAAGTTAGTTCAGGGCTGGTTATCACATCTTCCCGCACACTATCATCAACGCGCACATCGCTTATTCCATCGTCATGGTTTATCTGCCTTGCTGATCGGCCGTTTCCTTGCGTTTATCAGAACCTTACTACCCACACTGGCGGGTCTTGCTGGGCTGAACAGCGGGCGCTTTCAACTCTTCAATTGGCTTAGTGGGTTCCTGTGGGTCGTTATTCTCACCACCTTAGGTTATGCGCTAGGTAAAAGCCCGCTGTTTTGCCAGTATGAAGAATACCTGATGAACTTTTTGGTTCTGTTGCCTGTTGGTCTGTTATTCATTGGGTTAATTGGCAGCCTGACGGTTATTTGGCGTAAAAAGCGCACGAATAAACCCCTGTCATAACACTTTAATTTTTCTCTGATTTCCCTGTGGTATTGTCGTAAAAGAGACCACAGGGCATCACTCTCTTCGTTCATCTGACCTTGCCCATTAAAATATATCGTGACAATTTTTCATCAATTCAACCTTTCCTCTCCTGATAAAAGCGTCTATGTTTGAAATTCATCCATCGTATATTTAAGGAGACTGGCAATGCCACAGAAGAAAAGCTCTGACGATCTACGGGCTGAATTACAATCCCTTGCCGATACGCTAGAAGAAGTCCTTAATAACGCCAGTGACAAGCCAAAGGCAGAACTGGAAAAGTTACGCAACAAAGCAGAAAAAACGCTGAAAGAGGCGCGTGTTACGCTCAGTGAAGCCAGTGATAAGCTGGTCGATCAAACCAAAGAAATTGCCGGCCATGCGGATAATTATGTGCATGAAAATCCGTGGACGGGTGTCGGTATCGGTGCCGCCATTGGTGTGGTATTGGGCGTTCTGCTTGCAAGGCGCTAACATGACTCAATTCCCCCACGCGAAAGGCCCTGGCAAAGGGCTGTTTGATACGGTACGGCAAATAGCCGCAATAATTGTTCATATGGTTGAAACCCGTCTCCAACTCGCTGCGGTTGAGTTGGAGGAGGGAGCAGCAACCCTGATAAAACTGCTACTGCTGGTAGGATTAACGCTATTATTCGCGGGTTTTGGCCTGATGTGCCTGTTGGTGCTGATATTCTGGACCATCGAACCAGCCTATCGCATTGTGGCAATCGCCATCACGACCGGCATATTACTGCTCCTTGCCGTATTGGGTGCAATCTGGACAAGAAGAAAAGCCGGAAACTTGACCTTTCTCAACGCAACCCGAGAGCAATTGAACATCGACCGTAAAATGCTGGAGGATGATCAGCATGAATAAGTCGGGGCATTATCAGCGAAAACGGCGCAAACAACAGTTATTAAAAGAGATCCAGCAACAACGCCAGTTGCTTTCTGCCTATAGCCAGAGTTGGCTTGAAGTCACACAACCGTATGATAAAGGCTGGCAAGCCCTCACCGCTTTCAAGCCTTATGTCGCCATAGGCGCTGGCCTTGCCTTGCTTTATGGATTACGTCACCCCAAGAGGTTTTATCGCTGGTCACGTCGTATGATCAGCATTCTGGGGATCGTGAAAATTGTCCGCAATACGCTATATACAAATTAATCATAAAAATACCCCTGAACATAAACCTTTCAAAAAAACTGCATGAAATTGTTAATATTCCTTACTATCAACCCATAAGGCCTCTCTTTAGAATACGTCCCATCCGATAACGATGAACAAATCGTACTATTTAGTCCATTCTTGGGCGATAAAACCTAAACAAACAGCTTACTTATCGCTACCTGCGATATTTGAGGAAACAATCATGAAAAAATTTGAAGATAGCGGCCTGCTGGTTGCCCGTATTTTAATCTCCGTGCTTTTCATTATCGCCGGATATGGAAAATTAGGTGATGCTTACTCGGGAACACAGGCATTTATGGAAGCAATGAAAGTGCCGGGCATTCTACTGCCACTGACTATTTTACTGGAACTGGGGGGCGGGCTTGCGGTGATGTTCGGCCTGCTGACCCGTACCACGGCGGTGTTTACTTTTATTTTCTGTATCCTGACCGCACTGCTGTTCCACAGCGATTTTTCAAATGACATGAACCTGACCATGTTCCTGAAAAACTTCTCTATCGGCGCAGGCTACTTGCTGCTGGCGATGATGGGGCCGGGAAGATTTAGTCTTGACCATGTATTGAAGAAAAATTGGTAATTGCTTTTCCTTTGCTAGCCCCTGTTTATCCGGCAGGGGCTTTTACATTATTTCTTCGCAAACAATTTAGGGATTTCACGCAAGCACCAAGACTTGGCTTCTCCCATGCTGTCACGCCGCCATGCCATGATAATGCTGGTTTCATGGCTATATTCCGAACCAATCACCCGCAAGCGACCTTCGGCAATATCGTGTTCCACCATAGGATATGGCATGGTTGCCACGCCCAATCCGGCCAACAGCGCCCGACGTTTATCTTCCAGTGAACTCACGGTTAAACGCGGTTGTTTGTCCAATAATTGTACCGTCAACACCGGACGCTCTCTGGCCGTATCCGCCACAGCAATGCCACGATATTTTACCCGTGTGGCATCAGACAAGGGTTCCGGTTCATCATGGATGGGGTGCGTTACACTAGCAACATAGACATTATTAATGGAATAAAGCACCCGCGAATTTATTTCGGCGCAAGCCCTGAAATGAAGATCCGGGGCAATTACAATATCAGCCTGTCCCGTTTCCAAACGTTCCCAAGCCCCTGCCAGCACTTCCGTCACTAATGAAAGTTGGGTACTCGACTTAGCCGCCAATTTATCCACCAGCGGAAAAAGCGATGTGATCGGGAACAGCGCTTCACACACAATCGTCAGGTGGGTTTCCCAACCGCGGGCAAGCGCTTCGGCATCTGCGGTTAATTTATCCGCCGCTTCAAGCAGTAAGCGCCCTCGCTCCAGTAGCATCCGGCCAACATTAGTAAATTTCGTGCGATGACCAGAGCGATCAAACAATACGACATCCAATTCTTCTTCCAATTTCTGCATGGTATAACTCAGTGCAGAAGGAACCCGACCCAACTCATCCGCTGCGGCGGCAAAACTTCCCCGCCGGTCTATCGCATCCATGACCCGCAGGGATTCCAAAGTAAGCGCACGTTCTTTGCCCATATTTTTCTCAATCAGGAATTTTGAATATAGTCACCAGATTAACTGGCTAACATTTCAACGTCCAGATAATTAAGATCGAGGGTCATAGATCTATGGTTAAAAAGAGATAACAGGCATGATAATAACGAGAACAGCAAATCAATGCGGAAAAGCGGATTATGGCTGGCTACAGGCTCGCTATACTTTTTCATTTGGTCACTATTTTGACCCAAAATTTTTGAACTACCGAGCGCTGCGGGTGCTTAATCAGGAAGTTTTAGCCCCCAAAGCCGAATTCCAACCCAAATCTTACCCTCATGTTGATGTCCTGAATATTATCTTGCAAGGAGAAGCCCAATATCGGGACAGTGAAGGCAATCACGTTCATGCACGGCAGGGGGATTGCTTGCTGTTTTCTGCCCGTCAGGGAATTCGTTACAGTGAGCACAATACCAGTGACACGATGCCACTGACTCGGCTGCAACTCTGGCTCAATGCCTGTCCTCAGCAAGAAACACAGCCATTACAGCGCAAGGTACTGCCAGATAAGCCGCTCACATTACTGGCTTCTCCGACGTCAGAAAACAATAGCATGTCTCTGCGTCAGCAAGTCTGGATAAGCTATCTCGTACTTAATCCCCATAGCAGCCAGATTTTGGCTTTACGCGGCAAACATGCTTACCTGCAATCCATTAGCGGAAACGCAATCACTGCGGGTCACAAAAACAACAACGTAAAAATAAAATGCGGGGATGGGGTATTTATTCAGGAAGAGCAAAAAGTGATATTACAAGCGGAAACGCCATTTCGCGGATTATTGATTGATTTGGCGGATTAATGCCTTTTTCGCCTAATTCCTTTTACTGCCAAACCGTTTGCTGCCAAATAAAAAGAAATAAGCCCTATAAAGCCATCTGCTCTATAGGGCTAAATTTGTGAAGTTGACCGATAAGCCGGGTTCTGTCTTGGACAGCCATTCATCTAGGCCAGCACTTGCGCACTGGCTCAAGCAACCTACCCGGGTTCGGTACGGGCCGTACCCTATGAACCCCTATTTGGTCTTGCTCCGGGTGGAGTTTACCGTGCCACGAACTGTTACCAATCGCGCGGTGCGCTCTTACCGCACCCTTTCACCCTTACCTGATCCCAAATTTGTTTTTGCAAACAAAACCGGGCCATCGGCGGTTTGCTCTCTGTTGCACTGGTCGTAGGCTTTCACCTCCCAGACGTTATCTGGCACCCTGCCCTATGGAGCCCGGACTTTCCTCCCCTTTACGTCTCCCGAAAGAGCAATAAAGCAGCGACTGTCTGGTCAACTCCGGCGCGGATTATAAGAGGTTTACTATCCAATGTATAGGTGTTTTAAGCGTCTTCTTCAATTTGATCCAAGGCCGTGTTTTGATCGAGCGACTGGTTTTTATCGAGAGAATAACGATACAGGGCATTTTTCTTTACGCCGTGGATCTCTGCCGCCAATGCCGCCGCTTTTTTCAATGGCAATTCCTTTTGCAGCACGGCCAATGTCCGCAAGGCTTCCGGTGGCAAGCTATCCTCGGCGGGTTTACGATACCCTTCCACAATCAGCACCATTTCGCCCCGACGGCGGGTTTCATCTTCCCTGACCCATGCCAGCAGTTCACCTGCGGGCATCCCTTGAATCGATTCCCACGTCTTGGTCAATTCCCGCGCCAACACAACATAGCGATCGGTGCCCCACACTGTGACAATATCTTCTAAACTGTCCAACAGGCGATGTGTTGATTCGTAGAAAATCAGCGTTCGAGGCTCTTGTGCCAATTCACGCAAGGTATCCTGACGTCCCTTACTTTTAGCAGGCAAAAAACCTTCATAACAAAAGCGATCGGAAGGCAAGCCGGCAGCAGACAGTGCGGTGATTGCCGCACAAGGGCCGGGCAATGGAACCACATTGATACCGGCTTCACGGCAACGGCGAACCAAGTGATAACCCGGATCGTTGATCAACGGTGTCCCCGCATCAGACACCAATGCGATGCTTGCCCCTTGTTCGAGTTTCGTAAGCAATTGATCTGCTTTCTGCTGTTCATTATGATCGTGAAGTGCGAACATGCGCGCATTAATGGCAAAATGTTGAAGCAACAAGCCAGTGTGTCGCGTATCTTCTGCTGCAATCAGATCGACATGTTTAAGCACTTCAAGAGCGCGCTGAGTCATATCCCCCAAATTTCCAATAGGGGTTGGCACAACATACAGCGTGGATGTCGTAACCACTGCTCGATTGGTTTGATTCATTGTTTCATCCGAATGACCGATTTAAAATTGAGCATCTTTGAAAAAAACATCACTGGATACAGTATGCTTCCCTCAATTTTTGTGCATTTCAAAACTGGTTTAATCTATACAGCACTGCTGTCAGCTATGATTATTGCAGGGTGTACCATGCCCAAACAGCAAGGGCAACCCACTTCTGCGCCTCAGGATAATATCAGCGCAGAGATTAACCGCTACCAGGCCATTATTGACGCAGCACACAATCAACCCTCGTTGGCGGTTATCCGTGCTTATATCGCACTGGAATCTTACGCAACAAACGACGCTGCCCGTCAAAAAAACCTCGATGAGACCTGGCAATTACTGACACAACTCTCCCCACAGCAAATGAGTGAATTGGTGATTAATGCCAATGAATACACGTTGCAGGGCTGGCTTGATTTACTCAATATCTATCAGTCTAATAAACAGCAGTCTAATAAACAGGATCTCGATAAGCTGCGTCTGGCAATCCATGACTGGCAAATCCGTTATCCCAACAATCCTGCTGCCCACCGTTTACCTGCTGCCCTGCAACAAATGCTGCAAGCAGGCAAAGACAGCCATGCGACCATTGGGTTATTTTTGCCTTTGAACGGTCAGGCGAAAATATTTGGTGACGCGATTCGTCAAGGTTTCCTTGATGCACAAAAAGGATTACCAAAACCGGCGTTACCCAACCCATCGCTACCAAATCCCTCGTTGCCAGAATCATCATTGCCAACCAATGCGACCGATACAAATGAAGCGCTTAACGCCGAGCCATCGGCCAACCCCGAAAATACCGAGATTAATGATACCGCTATCAACGTTCAGACAGTAAAAGTCTACGATACCAGTAGCCAGCCACTGACCGAACTACTGGAACAGGCTAAACAAGATGGTGTTACTTTGGTTGTTGGGCCATTACTGAAACCCAATGTGGAACAGTTGGCTCAAATTGAAACGCCATTAAATATTCTGGCGCTCAATGAACTCGATACACCGCAAAGACAGCCGAATATTTGTTATTTCTCACTCTCTCCAGAGGATGAGGCGAAAAATGCGGCCATACATATCTGGCAACAGCAAAAGAGTAACCCCTTGGTGTTGATCCCTCGCACTGAACTAGGCACCCGAGTTGCCAACGCCTTTGCGCAAGAATGGCAAACATTGGGGGGACAGACGGTATTGCAACAGACTTTTGGCACGCCGAATGAAATGCGGCAATCCATGAATCGTGGCATTGGCATTCGCTTGTCTGGTACGCCAGTGATTGCCGCCAGTTCAGCCACAGGCCCTGTCGATGCCGTTTACATTGTCGCAACAGCAGATGAACTGACAATCATCAAACCCATGATCGATATGGCAATCAGCACCCGTAAAAAACCCACTCTCTACGCCAGTTCGCGCAGTAATAAATCTGGCTCAGGCCCTGATTTCCGCCTGGAGATGGATGGTATGCAATTTAGCGACATCCCATTGCTAACCGGTATCAATGTGCCATTAATGCAGCAAGCAGCCCAAAAATTTGCCAATGATTATTCTCTGATGCGCCTCTATGCCATGGGCATTGATGCATGGTCACTGGCCAATCAATTTACGCAAATGCAGCAAGAGACGGGATTCCACCTGAACGGTGCTTCAGGAGAGCTATCCGTGGTGGATAACTGCACTATCTTGCGTCAGTTGCCTTGGATGCAATTCAATCATGCCCGCATCACTCTCGACAATCGTACTGACAAGGCGAATGGCGCTGACAATACCAATAATCCAGAAGGTACCGATAACACAGAAAATACCGACGGCATTGATATTAATAATACAGGGCAAGGGGATAATCCCGATGAGGTGAATCATTCTCTGTGATTATTCTCTATGCTTAAAAGTATCATGCTTAAAAGTATCATGATCAAAAGTATCATGATCAAAAATATCATGGTCATTTCAGGATGAAAAAACCAACGAACAACCATTATGCGCTGGGGCGCCATTATGAGCATCAGGCTAAACTGTTTTTGCAAAAACAGGGGCTTGTCTTCGTTGCTGAGAATGTGAAAATTCGTGGCGGGGAAATCGATCTGATTATGCGTGATAGACAAACATGGGTCTTTGTTGAAGTCCGTTTCCGCCGGAATGCCCAATATGGTGGAGCCATTGCTACAATTACCCAAAGTAAGCGCAGAAAGCTCTTGTATACAGCAGCTGTCTGGCTGTCCCAACGCAATGAATGCCTGGAAACGGCACCATGCCGCTTCGATGTTTGTGTCATAACAGGACAGAAATTTGAATGGCTGAAAAACGCCTTCACGCTGAATGAGCGCCTATTTCGCTAGGTGCTCAATTTTCTCGCTAACTCAATAATTCCAATATACATAGGTCATAACGTGCTGGATAGAATTAAAGTCTGCTTTACAGAAAGTATTCAAACTCAAATTGCAGCAGCAGAAGCATTACCCGATGCCATATCACGCGCAGCAATGATGATGGTGCAATCACTGCTGAACGGCAACAAAATTCTTTGCTGTGGTAACGGTGGATCTGCCGCAACCGCACAACGTTTTGCCGCCAGCATGATCAATCGCTTTGAAACCGATCGGCCAAGCCTGCCTGCTCTGTCGTTGAATGCTGATAATGTAGTCGTCACTGCTATCGCCAATAGTAAACAGCCTGACGAAATCTACGCCAAGCAAGTCAGGGCATTGGGACATACCGGAGACGTCCTGCTTGCCATTTCGACCCATGGCAACAGTCGGGATATCATCAAAGCGGTGGAAGCAGCAGTCACACGTGATATGACGATTGTCGCGCTGACAGGCTATGATGGCGGTGAACTGGCAGGTTTACTTGGCCCTCAGGATGTTGAGATACGCATTCCCTCACATCACAGCGTCAGGATCCAAGAAGTTCATATGTTGACGATCAACTGCCTGTGCGACTTAATCGACAACACGTTATTCCCTCATCAGGATGAATAAGGAGCCAACTTATGCGGTTATTTTCTCTATTATTGGTCTTTTTCAGTGCAATGCTATTGCAAGGGTGTATTGGTGCCGCCGTCGTAGGTTCCGCTGCGATTGCCACAAAAGCCGGCTCAGATCCGCGAACTGTCGGGCAACAAGTTGACGATACCACGCTGGAAGCGCGTATCAGCAATGCCATCAGTAAAGATCCACACATTAAGGCTCAAGCCCGTGTGGTCGTGACGGTGTATCAAGGCAAAGTGCTTTTAACGGGGCAAAGCCCGAATACGGCTCTGGCTGAACGGGCAAAACAGATTGCTGCAAAAGTTGAAGGCACCGAGGTGGTCTATAATGAGATCCGTCGGGGCAATCCCGTCACATTAGCCACGGCCTCCGCGGATACTTGGCTGACGACCAAAGTACGCTCCCAAATTTTAACCAGTGATGCCGTGAAATCATCCAGCATCAAAGTGGTGACAGAAGATGGTGAAGTCTTTTTGTTTGGCATCGTCACACAACAAGAGGGGGCTGCCGCTGCGAAAATCGCCAGCGAAACCAGCGGCGTAAAACGTGTCACCACCGCATTTACCTATCTCAACTGAAAATCATCAAGGCGGCACGAATCCATGCCGCTTTTTATTTGCTGCGATTAAGACTTCCCCCTCCAATCATAAAAAACCTGAATTTAATCAATATTTAAAATCAATAAATGAGAGCAAAAAATCACATTTATTTGTATTTTATTGATTTTATTTAAACTTTGTTCACAATGTACCGATTAATTACCCATCAATACATTAGATAATTACAAATGAAAAACAACAAGGAATCTCTGTACCTGCAAGAACTGATCTACCTGCGGGAATTGGCGCAGCAGGTAGCACTGACATCACCCCATCTGACGGGGTTTCTGGATACGCCCCGTGACCCCGATATTGAACGTCTCTTTGAAGCGTTTGCGCTGCTGGTTTCTAACTTACGGGATAAGCTGGAGGATGATTTTCCCGAAATCACCCACGGTATTCTGTCCCGCATCTGGCCGTTAGCCTTAAGTCCCATCCCGCCCACCACCATCATGCAGTTTTATCCCACTGACGGGGAGCATCAGGGCACCGCCGATATTCCGGCCGGCACGCCGGTTTCCGCTGAGGTTAACGGGCAGTTGCTCACCTTTAAAACCTGCCGACCTTTGCATATCGAACCCCTTATTGTGCGGGACAGAGCGGTGAATAAAACTGGCACCCACAGTGAGATCGTGCTGACGCTTTGCCAGACAGGCGCCGCATCTTCCGTCTGGCAAAGCGGGCCACTCACTTTTTTCCTCGGCACAGACAGCGAACGGGCGGCGCAATTAAGCCTGTGGCTGGATAATCATATCTGTGAGATGAGCCTGAGAACCCAGGGAGAACACCGAAAACTGCGTGATTTCCCTTATGGCTGGCATAACCTGTTCGATACCCCTATCCTGCCGACGGAAAATCGCACCTATACCGGCCTGCAATTACTGCTGGAATATGATGCGCTACCCCAGCTGTATAACTTTATGACGGTGGATATCCGCGACAGTTGCCGTGAAGTCCCGTTAAATGCCGACGGCACCTTTGAACTGGTTTTTCGTTTTGAAGGTGAGTTGCCGCTGGATCATGTCGACGATGCCTTTACACTTGGCTGTGTGCCGGCCATTCATCTGGAAACCCTGACCAGCCTTCCCCTGCCGCTGAGTGAGGAGGAGGATCGTTATCCCCTGCCCCTTGCTGAGTCCGTCCAGTTGTTTCGCCTGCGCGATATCCAGGTAGCCAGGCAACCCGATGAAGGGCAGCCGCGTGGTGCACCTTACCGCTATCTGCCCATTGACCAGTTTACGCCGTCAGCCCCCTGGCTGGCGGAAGAGGGAGAGCCTGGTACATTCTACTATCTGCTCCAGAGTGAGCGTGATTTACTGGGCAGGCTCACGTACCGGCTGCATTTTTTTGACCTGGCCGGCAAACCGGCTGAGCGCTTGCCCCTCCTCACCGTCACCGGTAATTTTTGGGGTTACTATGAACAGGCAATGACGCTGGGAGCAGGCACTATTACCGTAACGCAGGAAGGTTCCCCAGCCCATCTCAGCGTGCACAATATGATTCCGGTTTTAACCGATTACCCACCCCTGTTACAGGGCAATGCCGGCTGGCCGCTGCTCTCCTCCCTCGCCAGCCCGCCGGTGTTGTTATTTGCCACCGACAGCCTGAAAAATGTCCTCCGCCTGTTTGACCCTTACGCCGATCTCAACCGCCCATTGAGCCGTCAGATCCATCAGCACATTGACGGCATTGTCCATGTGGAAGAGCGCCTGACCGACCGCCTGAAACGCGGCAAACCGGTTCGCGGGCATTTAGTGTCAATCACGCTTAACCCCGACTGTTACCGCAATCAGGGGGAAATGTACCGCTTCTGCCGGTTAATCCATGAAGCCATGGCGTGCTTTGTCAACCAATCCACCTTCGTCAGGCTGGAGGTTTATACCTCAGACAACAGCGGCGTCTTGTGGGCATTTAAGGAAGTCTACGGAACACGCAGAGATATGTAAGCCATCAAACCATCATAATAAGGAGTACAACAAACCATGATGAAAAATCTCACCGACCGGCTACCTGCCGCCAAAAGTGGGTTACGGTTTACGTTTCAGGTCGCGGGGTTGCCCGAAAACACGTTCAGCGTGGGGGAGTTTTCCTTGCAGGAAGGGGTATCGGAGTTGTTTACCCTGAACCTGACACTGGTCAAAACTCATGCCCTGAATCCGTTCAGGCCGTTAGACGAGGTGGATTTAACCGCCTTACTGATGCAGGAAGCGGTACTGCAAATCTTTCACGGGGAACAGGTGCAGCGCAAAATCACCGGCATTATCTCCCACGCCGACTGGGCCGGCACCGACGGCAATAAAACTCTGTATAGTATGACCGTGCGCCCCGCCCTCTGGCGGTTGACGCTCAATCAGGAGAGCCGGATTTTCCATCAACAAAATGTGCCTGCCATCTTAAATAGTTTGCTGAAAAAACACCGGGTACGGGCAGATTCGAAGCTCTATGATCTCCATCAGGATCGCGAATACGTCACCCAGAAACGGGAATCCGATTATGGGTTTTTCAGCCGGCTGGCGGCCGAAGAGGGTATCAGTTTCTGGTTTGAGGATGAAACGCTGTTTTTCAGCGACAGCCATCTGGGGATGACCGCCGGCCTGCCACTGACCTACAGCCCGCAGCCGGAAACCACCCACGGGACAGATACGATTTATCAGGTGCGATTAGGCGTCGGGATGAGCCCGCAACGCAGTCTCCACAAAGACTTTAACTACGACAACCCGCGTTATCACCTCTCCCATATGACCAGCAGTGAAGGCTTTCGCGATTTCGGCAGCCAGACGCCTTATACCGTGTTTGAAAGCTACGGGCGTTTTCAGAAAGATGCCGCCGCCAAACCGTTTCTCAAATACCGCCATGAAGCACTGGATAACCAAAAAAAGACCGGCAGCGGCAACAGTAACTGCATCAAACTGATGCCGGGCAAAATCTTTGAGATTAAAAATCACCCGCATACGCCCCTGAATGCCCGCTGGCAGATTGTCGGTATCAGCCACCACGGCCGCTGCCCACAGGCGCTGGGTGATAACCGCGGTGATGGCACCACGCTGACCAACCAGTTCAGCTTTATTGACGGTCTGGCTGACTGGCGTCCGCCGTTCCATTACAAGCCACTGGCCGATGGCGATGAAACGGCAATAGTGGTCGGGCCTGACGGGGAAGAAATCTTCGTCAATAAGGACGGTGCCATCAAAGTGCATTTCCACTGGAACCGCTATGACCAGCCGGATGACGGCGCTTCCTGCTGGGTTCGCGTCGCACAGGGCTGGAACGGCAACGGCTTTGGCTTTATGGCGATACCCCGTATCGGGCAGGAAGTCATTATCTCTTACCTCAACGGCGATATTGACCGCCCGATTGTCACCGGCTGTGTCTACAACGGCCTGAACCGTCCGCCGCTGGATTTACCGGCCGAGAAAACCCGCACCACCTTCAAGACCAAAACCCATAAAGGCAAAGGCTTTAACGAACTGCGCTTTGAGGATGCGAAAGGCAGTGAAGAGGTTTATCTCCACGGCCAGAAAGATTTTACGGCTCATATCGAAAACGATGCCCTCTGGCATATCAAACACGACCAGAAACAACGTATCGATAACAACCGTTATCACGACATCCGTGCCGATGACCATTATCAGGTGGCCGGCTCACGCAAAATCACCACTGAAGGCGATGTTTCCCACCGGATTGCCGGCAGCCAGCATACCCAGACCGGTGATGCCACCGTGATTGACAGCGGGCAGGAAATTCACCTGAAAAGCGGCGGCAAAGTGGTGCTGGAAGCGGCATCCGAAATTACGCTGAAAGTCGGTGGCAGTTTTCTGAAAGTGACACCGGGTGGGATCTTGTCTTCGCCGATAAGTGTCGGACAGGGTTCGGCAGGCAGTGGTCGAGAGCTTTCTTTGCTACTACCAGAAGGGGTAGAACCGTTGCCGGAGGTCAAATTTGCCGCCAAACCGGCCTGTGCCATTCTCGCACAGCAAGAAGAAAACTGGATTATCACGGGAGCAGAAGAAGCATGATGGAATATACGGATTGGAAAACATGGCTGTCACACCAAGACAGGGGCGATTGTTATTTTTTGGTCAACAGTCTGGCAAACCCCAACCCTGTTCAGCTTTTTTACGCCAATGACTGGATTGAAGAAGCGTTCCCACTCTACAGCGGCACCCCGATGAACGACCTGCTGGCACAAAGCCCGTGGCTGATTAAACCCAAAGCAAAGTGTTTACCGGAACTGGCTTTACTGCTGGATAAACACGAATTCAGCGATGCCAGTTGGGGTTGGGGATACCGCAGCACATTACCCTGGTCATTCCAGTTAGAACACTGGCGTTTGCATCAGCAAGTATTGCTGCGTGGCCGTGTCGTGGTTTTACGTTTGATGGATAACCGTATTTTCACGCCCCTGCTGCCTGCCCTGCAACCGGGTGACTGACGTGAACTCTTAACTCCGGTCAATGAACTGATGATAGATACGCCTGCCCCGTGTTGCTATTACCGGCCAGAAAATTGCCTTCAGGAACTGGCAGAGAATTTATTTGTGTTGGGTGATCACTTGATTGAAGCCCGTTACTCAACCAATACAACCCTCAATAATCTGGCTTATACCTTAAGTTGCCAACTTTGGGAAAATAATGCTGACCTGGCACTCAAACTGGATGAACCGGAAGGGCAATTGCAGAGCAACCTTGTGGCTTGGCTGAAACAGGCGAGAGATGAAAAACATAGCCTGAACAAACTCACTGTTGAACACTTTATTACAGATAACCAACAGATTGCACTGAACAAAAAAATTTAAGTTTAATTAAGGAAGAAAAGAATGAGTCAGTTAGAACCGACGGATTGCATTGATTGCCAAAAGATACTGAAACACTGGGTTGAATTTCAGCTGGTGGATGAACAGGGAGAACCGCTGGCAGGGATGCCTTATAAGTTGAAAAGTATGGGGAATAAAAAAGATATCCGTACAGGTGTTACTAATGGTGAGGGACTATTGCGAGAGGAAAACCTACCACCAACACCAATGAGACTTTGGATTGACGCACAGAAACTCACTGATGAAATGGAATTTAGACCCTTAAGAACAGCACGTGGGCCGCTAGGTTCAAAAGTAAAACCCAAAGCCAGAACACAAGGCCATTTCTATCGCTATATTAAAATTGGGGATCTTTGTGATAAAGCTCCCAAAATTGATGAATGGAATGAAGAAGAACTTCCCAAATATCACTTTCCAGATAGTAAATTCCTCGGATTTAAAGCCGCATTTGTTGATACTCGTTGGGTATTGGAAGTTTGTCCTTTCCGGGTTTGGATTCTGTTATTGCACCATCAAAAAGAGTATTCACTGGTGAATGCATATAATCAGGGGCTAATGTCAGTATTGGTTTATGCCAATGCAGAAGATAATGGTAATAAGGAAACAAAAGAATACAGTGGTTCTATCTTTCATTTCTTTAAAGAGCAACTTCTCGACTTATCCCGTTTACCTAACAGAATTGAAAAAAAGGATTTTCAGCCCATTGTGTATGATGCACCTTTCCGCGAACGTTATACCCGTGTTGAATTTATAGATACTGGCGATAATTTAGATACACAAATGTTTTATATCGCGAATAACAAGGATTTGATTATCAGTTGGCGAGGTACGGCTAGTTTGACTGATGCTGTTATCACTGACTTAAATTTTAAACCGACTAAACTACCCAGTGATTTCATTGGAAAAGGTAGGGTGCATGATGGTTTTTGGAAAGCTTTTTGGGCTGGGGTAGAAAAAACAACCACAGAAAGTAATAGTGTTTTTAATGAGATAGAAAAAATAATCGAAGGGAGAAAAGTCTTTATTTGTGGTCATAGCTTAGGTGGTGCACTGGCATTAATTCATAGCGTACAATTAAAAGAATACAATCCATGTTTATATACCTATGGCATGCCCAGAGTGTTCACTTATAGTGCAATAATGGAAATTCAGGACATCATTCATTATCGCCATATAAATCGAAATGATTTAGTTCCTGGTGTACCTTTCGAAAAAGATATGAATAATTATTACTTTGAAAATGGTTGGGATTCCATGGGATATGCTATAGAAGCATTGAGTCTTCCACAGTCTGCCATAGTAACATCTCTGTTGCCAATCACAATGGGTTTGACACCCGCAGCAATGGTAACTACTAGACTTGATAAAATAAAAACAAATGATTTATTTTTACATCAAGGAAAAACCGTCCATTTATATAAAGGAGAGGTTATATACGGCTCCACTGCAAATCTTATTTCTCCAATAAACACCCAAAAAAAAATAGAATTTAATTTCTATTTAGTTCCATCATTATTACCAAACGATTCTGCAATCGAAAATTTCTTTCCAAATCATAAACAACCCAATAAATCAAACTCAAATAATATACTTCATCATTTTAGTGGGGTTTATATGGATTTTATAAAAGAAAAGCTCGTTTCATTATGCATTCCTGAGAACAACATACTTTATAAGGAAAAGATGCGAAATTTTAAAGATAAGATAAATAAACAAAGAAATGAATTGAAAGAGGAGTATTTAAATTATCAATATTTTTTAAAACTAGAGCAACAAATTGGCTCGCGACTATCTTTTAGTCAAAAAAATGAGTCAGGGAAGCGGGCGATTGCTTATTTTGCATACAACGAAAAATTTAATAAGAGTTAATTGATATGAATAAAGTAAAGTTTATTTTTATTACTACAATTACTCCATTCTTATCAGGATGTGGCGAGGTAATCGATTCTCAAATCGATAAATATTTTCCAATTAACCCACAATACAATGGTCAATATGTTATAATATCAAGTTTTTCTTCACATAATACTGAGCCAAGAATTTTGGCGGAGTATTTTTCTAGCAAATGTTCAACAATACAATTAGATTCAGACTTCCTTCCTAACGGAAGGAAATATAGAACAAGAGAGATTAAATGGGACATAAAACCTAATAAAAATGATAAATTAGAAACAAAAATCCCTATTAATGGAAGGGGGTGGTGTGACTGGAAGCTAAGTACAATTAAAATAGGACTTGAGTATAATGAAAAAAAAATTATTGATAAAAACATTCAGATTAGCACAGGAGAAATGGCCGTATTTCATATAAAAAACACAGAAGACAAAAAAAATAAAAAAACCAATCAAGATAAACCAAATAACACTATAAACTATACTTCTATACTTTATCCCGTTCATGAAGAAGTTAAAGGGAAATATAAAAGAATATTTTTTATTAAACCCAATGGAGAAGGAGGCTCAACAATTTTTCTATCAAAAAAAATGAATGGATATATTTACTACAATCCAAAATTAGATGAATCAAAAATCACTAAAATTATTATACCTAGAGGCGGAGAACCATCCAGAGTTGAATACCCAGATGGTAAAATAGACTTAAACAGAGACTCTATTGATTATTGGAAAATAAATAACACATCTCAATGGGAGTCAAAATAAGTATTATTTAAGCAACCCATTAAACATCAAGAACTGTGATAATAATATCGCAGTTACTTTTAAGAAATATCATCGTAAACATCACAAAAAGCATTTTTGATACTGGGATATTAACATGATTACCATGACAACGGAGAGATAAACATGGAAAATAAAGCCGTGATTCTTTTAAACGATGCCACCGGTCACGGTGGCAGGGTGCTTTAATCCAGTCAAAATATGTTCACTGCTCCTCTCACTGGAATGCCGTTAAAATCAAAGAGGGGAAAATTCAGGGCGGTGTTTACTCTTTCGAATTATTCAGTTTTGTCAACCGCCCTTGTGAAAAATGGCACCGAACCGTTTTTGATATAGCCAGTAAGGAAATCTCATAATGAAAAGAAAAAGCTTGGCCATATTACTCACCATAAGCCTAATCCTGCTGATATTCGCGGGATATGCTTATATATACATTACAGAGCTTGCTAAAGCGTTTGGATATTCTGAAAACCGTGTAGTGAACTATAAACCAATTGTTCGTCACAGTGAGCCACTTCCATATAACAGATGGGAGTTTCAGTTCGTTACTCCAAAATATTTTTACGCCAGCATCAGTTTTGTCCAGTTTTGGGATGAAGATAACTATGTTGTACAAAAATTTATGCCTGACGGTGCCAATTCAGATTATGACAGCGTGGACAGATGGGATAAAAAAGCGGGGGGATTTAGCAGTGCCGTCAAAAATCATGGAGAAGCCCTGCCTCAAGCATTAGTGGTTTGCTGGGATTCGGTCATTGATCAAAAAACCTACCAGACACAATTTATTTTTACACCAGAAGTTAGAAAGCTGATGAGGGAGCCAGCCATCTATCCCGGCTATGAAAACCAACCGCCTGATTACCGATACAAGATGTTTATTGGCCTGGCACCGGGAGGAACTACCCGCGCGTGGCTGCGAGGCATTGATAAAAACAACGGGAATAATATCTTAGTGGCCATTGGTGAATCAGTTTCCGGCGATAAAATGACTGTATGTCAAGACAAAACAAACCATCCTGATGGCTATGGTGAATATTCTGAGGAAATAAAAGCCTTTATTAAAGGAAAAACCTATCCCTATGGTGAATGGTAATGGAAGTAACAATATGGCAAATAAAGCCGTTATTCTTTTAAACGATGCCACCGGTCACGGTGGCAGGGTGCTTTAATCCAGTCAAAATATGTTCACTGCTCCTCTCACTGGAATGCCGTTAAAATCAAAGAGGGGAAAATTCAGGGCGGTGTTTACTCTTTCGAATTATTCAGGTTTGTCAACCGCCCTTGTGAAAAATGGCACCGAACCGTTTTTGATATAGCCAGTAAGGAAATCTCATAATGAAAAGAAAAAGCTTAATACCACTGCTGGGTTTTGGACTGAATAGACATGTCAATGAAGATGATACTGTTCCTTCTGTCCCCTTCAATAAGGATATGGACAACATTGTATTTCAGGCAGGCCTGGAATAACCTGGAGTGACAGTCGAAGTCATGACGACATCAGGAATAAGAGAGTTTTTGTTACTAAATCCCTTTACAAGTAGCAGTGTAATATTTTCAAAGTATATTAAATCACATAGCAACAATGATGATCCCTTTTTACATCATGGTAAATTAGTTTACTTTTATGTTCTCCCTGATTCGGAGTCAAAACTTTATTGACTTCCGGAAGTAAATGAAAAAACCAGAAAAGAGACTAAAGAATTTATTGAACAACAGACAAAAGTCGCTCAATATAGAGAGCAAGAGATACGTTCATTTTTTCAGGGTGATGAAAACCCTACAGGTAAACGTGGGACAGGCCTTTTTGACCATAGCAGCGCCTTATATGCGAGTTATATTGACAAACGATTACAGGAATTATGTGCCCTGCCTCCTGATAAAAAACTGCAAAGGAAGCCGAAAGATTTATCATTTTTTGAAAGTGAACCGCATTCGATTGGTGCCGTATTTCAAAGAAAAAAAATCAGAGAATATTATTTTCTGAGGGAAATAGACAATCAATTGGCAATAACATTAGAAGTGACTAAAAACGATGAAAAAGGCCCAATGGCCTTACAACGTTATGCTGAGAAACGATAAAGGAAAATAAGAGGATAATAATGAAATCAACATGCAGATTATTAACAATATTACCACTTACTCTGTGTTTAACAGGATGTGAGTTTATATCCAATGCTATTTCAAGCTACTGGCAAACTTATAATGATAAATCTGAACCATTTTCACCGCCTGAAAATAATCAATGGATCACAGTTGAAGGTGTTATCCCTCCGAAGACCACTCCTATATTGACGAGAAGATATATCTCAAATAAATGTCTGTCTACCCACAATACTGCTGGAGGAACACTTTATCATACTCCCAGGCATAGAGGGGATGACGTTAATGTTTCAGTAAACCCCACAACTGGTTATTTTAAGGAAAAAATACCTCTTCAAGGAGGGGGTTGGTGTCAATGGAAAATTAATACCATCTCTGTGTCTATTATTTACACCGAAGTTAATCATTTAATAAAAGATGCTGTACCCTATACCGGAACAGGTATAAAAGCTTTTATCAACGGGGCAGAGAAACCTAAAAAAATGAAAGAATTTTTAAATATCATAGACTATAAGCCAACTATTTATCCTTTTTTAAGAAGAGATTATGAGGATGGCGATAAAATAGGATTATATGGTAAAAGTGGTGGATTAACGTACTTTGGATTAAGGTTGACTCCTGGAAATGAATGGAAAATCAGCTATATGCCTACTTTAGATGAATCAAAAATGCCAAAAATCATTATCTCAGAGAATACTGAACCTAACGCATATCCCAGAGCAAAGGCAAGAGTTGAATATCCAGATGGGAAAGTAGATTTAGATAGTGATTATATTGAATATTGGAAAATAAATAATACATCTCAATGGGAGTCAAAATAAATATTATTGAATTAAAACGGTCGTGTATTCAACCTGTTAATACATGTTAAATATAATATTCACGTTCAATGAAAGTACCGATGACCTTATCATGCATTTCCGGTGATTTTGAATAACCCAGCGTCTTTCTGTTGAGCCGTTTAAGTCGGTTGCGCAATGTTAAATTCTCCCGCTCAATACATTGAGTGAAAGTCTTTCCAACAAGATGCTGGTTTTAGGGTAAAAGATTGTACGCCTTGAAATTATCGGTACACCAGAAAACAATATTAAATGAAGCGAGTTTTTTGACGTATTCAACTTGCTGACAAAACCGACATTTCACTTCAACTGTCGCCATTTCATTTCCCCACAAAATGGCTATTACACACCCAAATCAACGAGTTGAATACACAACCCAATTTCCAGTGGTAAATCGGTTAGCGTGCCTACACACTTACCATTAAAGGCTAACTCAGGTGCTAACATTTTGATCGCCGTATATTGAGTACATTTGTCATAAAAGATTTTTGGCGTGCAATCAGCGCGAAAGTATCCTGCCTCAATATTTTTCGGCATTGCTGACACCAACTCACGATCATTGCGAGCCAATATGAAATCGGGTGCAGAGCACCCGTCGGCATAACTGCCTTTCATTATTCTAAGTCCTTATGAGTTGGGCCTTGGAAGTAAATTTCGCTAATATGGCAGCTACGGGGTTGAGAAAGAACAAACTGTATAGTTTTCCAGATTGAACTGCCATTCAGCAATTGCTGCCCCATTGTTTTATGATCATCTAGTACTTCATCAAAGCCATTAACTTCGAAATCTGGAGGGTAAATGCCAGTTACCCGAATATTGTCTTTGCTTAATTGATGGGAAATATTTTGGCAAAAACCACTCATAGCATGTTTGGCAGCAAAAAATGTAGGATGAGCGATAGATCGGGTAAAGTGTGAAATACCGCAGACTGATACCATAGCAATAATATCGGAGCCTTGTGATTTACGCAGACTCGGCAATAACGCTTTCGTCAATAATATAGAACCAGTTGCCCCCGAATTTATAGTACTGATAATATCCGCATCGCTGTCTTCATCACTCAGATGACCTTCCAGCCATTGAGCTGCGTTCAGAATCAGGATATCGACAGGCAAGCCATCTTGTAGCAACTGCTTAGCAAAAACATTCACCGACTGTGCATCACTGATATCACATTGATAACTTCTTGCTATACCACCTTCACTGCGAATTATATTGCAAGTGGCTTCGGCACTGGCTAATTGGCGAGCACAGAGGTCAACATGAGCACCTTCACGCGCCAACCAAACAGAGATGGCTTGTCCAAAGTCACGGCCACCACCGGTTACCACGACCCGCTTACCTTTCAAGCTATTCGACATAGTGTTAACTTTCCTTATATCAGTTATAAACCTGGATGAGAAACTGTTGCACTACCGGTTACATTTCCTTGATAAATTTCATTGATGATGTAATCTGAGGCATATACCGCCCATTCTTCGGGAGAAATATAGTTTTGATGCTTATCGGGTAAACACACTGACAACATATGGGTGTTAATACCATTACCTGGATCAAGTGCTACAGCGCGTATACCAGCAGGTAAATCACCATTCAGAGATCCAATAATGCCTTCTACTGCAAACTTACTGGCACAATACGGCCCTAACCCCCAAGCAGGTGAACGCCCCCAACCAGAGCTAATGGCAATAAATACCCCCTCGTTGCGCTCAAGCATAGCTGGTAAGAACGCCAGAGCTGTATTGACAACCCCCAGTGCATTGACATCCATCACTCTAGCCCATTCTTTTACGGGAATTTTCCAAGCTGGCATGCGTTCATGAATAACACCTGCATTTGCGATGACAATATCAACGGGTTCACCTTCATTAGCCAGATCTGCAAATTTCTTCATTTCGCCGGGATTAGTGACCGATGCTTCAGATAGGACAAATCCATCTGGCGTTTCTGATGTCATATCAGTTGAGGGAGTACAGCCAAATACCTGATGGCCTCTTGCCACTAAGGCATAGCTCAGCATTTTCCCCAAGCCACGCGATACGCCAGTAATGGCGATTTTTAATGGCTTTTTAGTACAGTTAGTTTCAGCTCGATCAGTTCCATTACTACTCATGTGCTTCACCTCTTATTCGAAATTTAATGGATGCCGGGAAAGAGAGTCACCGTTTGTTCCGGCGTTAAATCTGCTATTTCTCCGCCCCAAAGATCTGTTGGCCAACTAGCATGAATAACCGAACTTTCAACTAAAGAATGCTCACGGACAAATAAAAACGGTACTTGGCAAAGTATCGCTGCCTGAGCATCCGCATGAGTATCACCAAAAAACACCGTTTGCTCTGGTACACACTGATATTGTGTCAAAAAACTGCGAATGGCCTGCGATTTTACCACTGGAGATCCCACAATCTGCTTAAAATAATGACAAAGCCCAACTCGATTTAAGATGGTTTTAATCTCTATTTCTTTACCGCCACTAATAACAAAACACATTATTCCAGCAGCAGTCAGTTTTTCCAATAATGCTTTGGCTCCATTAACAGATAAAGACAAAATATAATGTTCTTTCAGGTAGTTTTCATATCTCTGAATTCGATAATTAATAAAATGACCTTTTGTTACTCCACCGGGGTCGTGTATTCAACCCTTTGATTTAGATGTATAATAGCTATTTTGTGGGGAAATGAAATAGCGACAGTTGAAGTGAAATGTCGGTTTTGTCAGCAAGTTGAATACGTCAAAAAACTCGCTTCATTTAATATTGTTTTCTGGTGTACCGATAATTTCAAGGCGTACAATCTTTTACCCCAAAACCAGCATCTTGTTGGAAAGACTTTCACTCAACGTATTGAGCGGGAGAATTTAACATTGCGCAACCGACTTAAACGGCTCAACAGAAAGACGTTGGGTTATTCAAAATCACCGGAAATGCATGATAAGGTCATCGGTGCTTTCATTGAACGTGAATGTTCTATTTAACCTGAGCTTCGCTTAAGAAGGGAACTAAAGTGCCTGAGGCACGATCAAAGTTTTTTGCTAAAGAAAACAAAATCGTGGAGACCCTCAGGCATGTCTAATTTAGAAGAACTTTACTGCTGCGTCGATGACTTTTGCCAAAAATTTATCCCTCTCTGGCATCAACAGCTCATTGAAAATGGATTACGTAAACGGAATCGCGAAGCGTCCCTTTCTCTCAGCGAAGTCATGATGATCCTCATTTTATTCCATAAGAGCCATTATCGCGATTTCAAAACGTTTTATATTGAACATGTAAAACAATATCTTATCACTGATTTTCCCGGATTAGTCAGCTATACCCGCATGCTCACCCTGAAGAAAAGGGCACTGATCTCTTTATGCGCTTTTCTGTCGTCACGTAAGGCGACAACCCAAGGAATTGCTTTTATTGATTCCACCAAAATTGCCGTTTGTCATAACCTACGTATTCCCCGTCATCGGGTATTTGAAGGCATGGCGCAACGAGGCAAAACCAGTACCGGCTGGTTTTATGGCTTTAAACTTCATCTGGTTATCAATGATTGCGGGGAACTTTTGGCTGTGAAATTAACTGCTGGAAACCAAGATGATCGTCACCCTGTCAAAGCCTTGGCAAAAGGGCTAACGGGATGTTGATATGGCGATAAAGGGTATTTATCACAGGCTTTATGCGATGAATTGGAAGCGGAAGGCGTTACGTTAATCACGAATGTTCGTCGCAATATGAAAGCCAAAGCGTTATCGCTCTGGGATAGGCTAATGTTAAGAAGGCGATTTTTGATAGAAACGGTCATTGATCAGCTCAAAAATATTTCTCAGATCGAGCATTCAAGACATCGCAGTCAACTCGGTTTTCTACTGGAAATCGCCGCAGGCCTCATTGCGTATACATTCCAACCTAAAAAACCGAGTTTGAATTTACGGAATAATGATATCGCTATTCTTAAACGAAGCTGAGGTTATTTAATATGCATTAACAGGTTGAATACAAGACCCATGATTACCATGACAACGGAGAGATAAACATGGCAAATAAAGCCGTTATTCTTTTAAACGATGCCACCGATCACGGTGGTAAAGTGATCACCGCTATTGGCGGTTATACCTATCAGGGCGTGTCGGTTGCCGGCGAAGGTGATTTGGTCACTTGCCCGAAATGCGAGGGAACGTATCCGATTATCGAAGGGAGTGAATCGTTGAAGTCGCATGGCACGCCTATTGCGCTGGAAGGGATGCAAACCGCCTGTGGCGCTAAGCTGATTGCTAGCCAGAAAGATTTTCTGGCTTAAACAGGACGAATATCTGCCTTATTTTCGATAAGGCGGAGAAACGCAAATTGAGTGTGGCTGCATCGTCGGGAGAAAAAAGGGCTTATCGCCCCTCCCATCGCAAATCATTTTGTTTCAAATAATTCACTCCCCCCATTAACTGCATTTGCCGTAAAATCCATTGTTGACGTTGCAGTACATATCTGGAGGGAGCATTGACTTTATAGCGATGCGGGTTCGGCAGCACCGCAGCGAGCAATGCAGATTCAGGAGCCGTCAATTGACTGGCAGATTTGTCAAAATAACGCTGGGCGGCTTCCTCAACGCCAAAAATGCCATCGCCAAACTCAACAATATTAAGATAGACCGTCAAAATACGTTGCTTTGACCACAGTAATTCCAACACGGTGGTCATTCCTGCCTCTAGTCCCTTTCTTATCCAACTACGCCCTTCCCAGAGAAATAAATTTTTGCTGGTTTGCTGGGAAATGGTTGACGCCCCCCGCATTCGCTTCTGATATTTTTTGTTATATGCCATAGCCGTTTCGATAGCATCAAAATCAAACCCCCAATGTTTTGGGAATTTTTGATCTTCTGCTGCCATAACCGCTAATGCTATATAAGGTGAAATTTGATTCTGATCCACCCATGAGGAATGAGAAACATAAGAGAAATTAATTGACGCTAAGGCGACAATTTGTCTCTCAATCATTATCATGGAAAATGGCACTGGCAGAAATGAAAACGCAATGACAGAAACAAACCACAGAACTGTGATCGATACGACAATTCTTTTCAGACAGCGCCACAATATTGAAAAAGGATCCCTCATCCGTTTACTCAATCATTTCCAATATTTTTCTCACCAATTTATCGATTCCCTGTTCCGCTTGAGCCAAAGATTCTGCCAGCATATAAGCAGGTGTTGTTACAATTTTGTTTTCAAAATCAATAACAATGTCATCAACTGGGCACTCAATATGTATCGCCCCCATGCGCTCTATTTGAGCCACTGTTTCTGGATCATTACCGATGGTGACTTTTATCGGTTTGCCTAATATTTTTGGTACCATCACCGGGGAGATGCACATAAACCCCATCGGTTTACCTTGTTGGTGCATACCTTGCACCACACTTAATAATTCCTTATTTATTTCACAATCTGATCCTTTGAATGCGAAATTACATAAATTTTTGGCCGCGCCAAAACCACCCGGAATAATTAACGCGTCCAACTCATTGATATTAACTTTGGATAAAGGCTGTATATTTCCCCGTGTTATGCGGGCTGATTCTTCCATCATGTGGCGGCTTTCTGGTTTTTCTTCACCATTAAGGTGATTAATAACATGATGTTGCACCTCGTCAGGCGAAAAAAAAGACACTTTAGCACCAAGACGGCTTAAAGAGAGCATAGTCAGAACAGATTCGTGAATTTCACTTCCGTCGTACACGCCACACCCATTCAATATAACAGCAACCGATTTCATATTTCTCTCCATTTGTAGTAGATTAATGCTTAACCCCTTAGAGGGTTAAACACCAATCTTCATCACAGATTTTAATGAATCTTGTAACAAAAATTCTTATCTTTGCTATGTTGGTACTTGTGTTCTGTGTGAAAGAATTCTTTAATTGCTCGCATCGAAAATAAACTATAGATAAGCGGGTAAACAAGTTTCCCTGGTGTTGGCGCAGTATTAGCGCACCCCAACTTCGGTTGGGGTTATTTTTTTGTAACGCCTGACAACCAGTTTCTCAATATTTCTGTATCCTTCTTCCACTCCAACTTTAACTCATCCACCCATTCCTGAACATTGTCCCACCACGCTGGTAAATCCGGTGACTGAATCTGTTGCGCCAATTGCTGCAAATGGCGTAATCCGACTGAACCCGCCGCCCCTTTAATCTTATGCGCTTCTTCCGTGATCCCTTTTTGATCTCTGGCCGTCATATTGGAGTCCAGCAAAGCAAGGTAATTCGGCATCATGGTTTCAAAAATAGTCAGGTTGTCAGCAATCATTTTTGACCCGACCAGCTCGATATATTGGTTAAGCATCTCCATATCCAGCCGCTCCTCACCCTGATTTACATTATCAACCTCCGGTAAGGCGTTTTCAGATTCAGACCCTTTGCCCCAATACCCTTCTATCACGGCAGTCAATTCTTTGACGGATAAAGGCTTATTGAGCACCCCATCCATACCTGCATCAAGGTATTCTTTTTTATCTTTTAATACATTCGCCGTCAGCGCTATCAAAGGCGGCAAGGATTGAGGAGCGTAACGCTGATGCAATTGACGGGCGATATCCAGCCCCGTCATATCCGGCAATTGGATATCCAGTAATACTAAGTCATATTCATCAGGATCAAACATGGTCAGTGCATCATGACCATTCATGGCGACATCCACACTGTTGCCCAATTTCTCCAGTACAGAACGGGCCACAATGACGTTCAATTCAATATCTTCTACCAGTAAAATGTTAAGTGCCGGTAACGGCATCGTCTCTTGTTCTGCCCTCCCTTCGGGCTGTTCATCAATGGCAGGGGCAACGACAGACAAAGTGAAACAAGAACCTTTGCCTAACGTACTTTTCACCACAATGTCTCCTCCCATACTTTGAGCAAGACGCTTCGAAACAGCAAGGCCAATCCCCGTTCCGGTGGCAGGACGCCCACCCGCACTGTCTTTAACCTGGTAATACATGGCGAAGATTTTTTCCAGCTCGTCAGCAGGAATACCAATGCCGGAGTCCGTCACTTCAAATAATAAACGCTCTCCTTCTTCACGCCAGATACGCACCTTAATGTCGCCTTTAGGGGTAAATTTCACGGCATTGCTAATCAGGTTCCACAAGATTTGCCGCAAACGGGTTCCATCGGTCAGCACTTTGGCGGGTAATGGCAGCTCTGGTTCCAAAACAAACTGAATCCCTTTCGGCTGAGCCAATAAACCTGAAATGTTCTCCAAATCTGTCATGAACCCCGTGAAATCAATCGGTTGGTTATCAAGTTGGATTTTACGGCGCTCAATTTTGTCTAATTCAATGATATCATTAAAAATATTACCCAAAGTAATCGCGCTGACATGGATCGTTTCCAGGTATTTACCTTGCTCTGGGGTTAAGTCGGTATCCAGCAAGATTCGGCTTAAGCCCACGATGCCATTTAAAGGCGTACGAAGCTCATGGCTAATCGTGGAGATAAAAGTCGTCTTATCCCGGCTGGCGTTCTCCAGCGCATCCTGATAGCGCTTACGCTCCGTAATATCGCGCCCAAATCCCATTAATCCATGTCGTTTTCCAACGCGATCATAAAAAGGCACTTTTCTGAGTTCAAAACAGGCTTTGCGCCCATCGGGATAAACTAACCATTGCTCATAAGTCAGGGAGACATTGTGGCGAAAGACTTTTTCGTCGGTTTCCATCACCTTACTGGCAATTTCTTTATCGTAAACTTCCGTTGGTGTCAGGCCAATGAGCTGTTTTTCACTTTTGCCGGTCAGCAACTCCATCGCCCTGTTACAGCCGGAAAATTCATTATCTTCATTGCGGTAATAAACTAAGTCTGGGGAGGCATCGAGAAATGAACGTAAGAGTACGGATTGCTGTTCAAGCTCAATCTGGGTTTTTTCACGGTGTTCCATTTCCAATTTAAGTTTATCCAGCAAAATCAAATGGGCTTTTTCTGCCTTTTCCCTGTCACTGATTTCCTGATTCAATTGCGCAATGTTTTCTTTGAGTTGTTGGTTTAATGTCGCATCACGCTGACGCATTTCTTCAAGTTTTGCAACCAGGCTCGATAAGCGTTGGCGGGACTCTTCAAGTTGCTCGACGACGATGGAGAGAAAATAGACCGCCCAAGGGGTGATTAACAGACCAAAAAAGATAGAGCGGATTAAATCAATCCGCTGCACTTCTCCATGCAGTACGAATGTCACCGCCATCTGCATCGCCATCGCAAGGATCACCAATACCGATGCAAGTAATATCGAAAAGCGCACCAGCCCCAGTTTCATCATCAAATCGACATAATATTGGGCAAGCCCCCGAATGAGTTTCATAACCGCTCCCAGTAAAATTATTCCCAGTCAAAGTCACCAGATTGAATCATAACGCAAAAAAATCCCAACTTCGTTAAGGGATATCACTTTTAATTTCCCACAAAGAATAAAATTCCAAATAATCAGAATAATTATGCATCCAGATTTCAATCATTCTTTTTTAGATGTAAAAACAACCAATCGCATTCTCTTAGAAACCGAATAATATGCAATATAAATCCAACTTATAATGAAATGTCAGTTTAAAATATCGCAAATAATACGTTTTAAAGCATATATAAAATAGATAATGTGGTGATTTTAGTGATATAACTCACATCATTTAAGGAAAATGATCTTGGTCACAAAATCAAAAAAATCGCCATTTACTCATTAAAATCAACAAAATAATGAGAAAATATCGACAAAAAACCCGATTTAACACTATTTGACCTACTTTACTTTTACCGTTAAGTTGGGAATTCACTGAAAATCACCCGTCAGAGAATTGTCTGACTCATATTTATGCAGTGACAACCGATGACACAACATCATTTTGATTTACCGCTTGTTAATGCCAATAAAACAAGTGGCGTTTTGCTGAGGGCGCAAATTAGACGCCTGTAGAAATAAATAGATCTCTACACCATCTCGCGAATGAATGTGAGAGTCAGACAGAAAGTCGGACAGAACCTGGGGAGCTTTACAATGTTGTATGATAGATTGCAGGAAAAAGATAACTGTGGCTTTGGATTAATCGCACATATTGAAGGAGATCCAAGCCACAAGGTGGTGCGCACCGCCATACACGCGCTGGCTCGGATGCAGCATCGCGGTGCGATTCTGGCAGATGGAAAAACCGGGGATGGCTGTGGTTTGTTGATGCAAAAACCAGACCGTTTCTTTCAAATGATCGCCAACGAGCAGTCATGGCGGCTCGCCAAAAATTATGCTGTCGGCATGTTGTTTCTCAGTCAGGATGCCAAAATCGCCCAATCATGTCGTGATATTATCGAACAAGAATTACAACATGAAACCCTGTCCATTGTGGGTTGGCGGGAAGTACCTCTCAACCGCGATGTCTTAGGTGAGATTGCCTTATCCAGCCTTCCCCGTATTGAGCAAGTTTTTATCAACGCACCGGCCGGATGGCGGGCGCAAGATCTGGAACGCCGCCTGTTCGTTTCCCGCCGCCGCATCGAAAAACTCATCACCGATAACGATTTTTATATTTGCAGCCTGTCCAATCTGGTCACGATTTATAAAGGGCTGTGCATGGCGGCGGATTTACCGCGTTTCTACCCCGATTTAGCCGATTTGCGCATGGAATCTGCTATCTGCTTGTTCCATCAGCGCTTTTCAACCAATACGGTGCCCCGCTGGCCGCTGGCACAGCCCTTTCGTTATCTGGCTCACAATGGGGAAATCAATACTATTACGGGAAACCGTGAGTGGGCCAAGGCACGAGCCTATAAGTTTCGCACCCCCCTTATCCCTGATTTACAGACTGCTGCGCCATTTGTGAATGAAACGGGGTCTGATTCCAGTTCGCTGGATAATATGCTGGAGCTGTTCCTCAATGGAGGGATGGATTTGATCCGCGCAATGCGTTTGCTCGTTCCTCCGGCATGGCAAAATAATCCGGATATGGATGAGGATCTGCGGGCGTTTTTCGATTTTAATTCCATGCACATGGAACCTTGGGATGGACCGGCCGGCATCGTGATTTCCGACGGGCGCTATGCCGCCTGTAATCTGGATCGTAATGGCCTGCGCCCTGCCCGTTATGTGATCACCAAAGATAAGCTGATTACCTGTGCTTCCGAAGTCGGTATTTGGGATTACCAGCCTGATGAAGTTGTCGAGAAAGGCCGTGTTGGGCCGGGTGAATTAATGGTCATCGATACCTATGAGGGACGTATTCTCCACTCGGCTGAAACGGATAATGATTTAAAAAGCCGCCATCCTTATAAAGAATGGCTGGAGAAAAATGTTAAGCGTTTGATCCCATTTGAAGCGTTGCCGGAAGAAAAGGTCGGGCAACGGGATTTGGATGATCGCTTGTTGGCGACTTATCACAAACAGTTTGCCTACAGTAATGAAGAGTTGGATCAAATCATCCGTACCCTCGGCGAAAATGGCCAAGAAGCGACAGGTTCAATGGGCGATGATACGCCACTGGCCGTGCTTTCCAGCCGCCCGCGCATTATCTACGACTATTTTCGCCAGCAATTCGCCCAGGTCACCAATCCGCCCATCGATCCCTTGCGTGAAGCCCATGTTATGTCTCTGGCGACGCGCATTGGACGAGAGATGAATGTGTTTTGTGAAGCAGAGGGGCAGGCTCATCGGCTGTGTTTTGGATCGCCGGTTCTGCTCTATTCTGATTTTGTACAACTGACAACCCATCAGGAGTCCTATTATCGTGCTGAACGCTTGGATTTGACCTTCAATCCGCAGGAAACCACGCTGAAACAGGCTGTTCTGGCTTTATGTGAAAGTGCAGAAGAGCTCGCCCGCCATGGTGCCGTATTGCTGGTGCTGTCCGATCGCAATATTGCACCGGAAAACGTGCCCATTCCTGCGCCTATGGCGGTCGGGGCGATCCAACACTGTTTGGTGGAGAAAAACCTGCGCTGTGATACCAATTTGATCGTCGAAACCGCCGGTGCACGTGATCCCCATCATTTTGCGGTCTTGATCGGTTTTGGCGCCACCGCGGTTTACCCTTATCTCGCCTATGAATCACTGGGAAAAATGGTGGATGACGGCATCATCAATACACCCTATGCCCGCGTTATGCTGAATTATCGCAATGGCATTAATAAGGGGCTGTATAAGATTATGTCAAAAATGGGCATCTCCACTATTTCCTCTTATCGCTGCTCTAAATTGTTTGAAGCCGTCGGTTTACATCCCGATGTGACAAATATCTGCTTTAATGGCGTCGTCAGTCGTATTAGCGGGGCAGATTTCAGCGATTTTGAACAAGATCTGCGTAATCTAGCCAAACGGGCATGGCTGCATCGCCACGCCATCGATCAAGGGGGACTGCTGAAATATGTGCATCATGGGGAATATCACGCTTATAACCCCGATGTTGTCAGAACCTTGCAAGCCGCCGTTCACAGTGGCAATTACCGTGATTACCTGAAATATGCCGAACTGGTTAATGGGCGTCCCATCGCAACACTGCGTGACCTGCTGACCCTTGCGCCTAAAGATGCGCTCATCAGCATTGACGATGTTGAGCCGGCAGAAGCCCTGTTTACGCGTTTTGATACCGCCGCCATGTCAATCGGCGCACTCAGCCCTGAGGCTCATGAGGCGCTGGCAGAAGCGATGAATACGCTGGGCGGTTTTTCCAACTCTGGTGAAGGGGGGGAAGATCCTGCACGTTATCATACCAAGAAAGTCTCCCGCATTAAGCAAGTCGCCTCCGGCCGGTTTGGGGTAACGCCAGCGTACTTAGCCAGTGCCGATGTGATCCAGATAAAGGTTGCTCAAGGCGCAAAACCTGGGGAGGGTGGTCAATTGCCGGGAGATAAAGTCACGCCTTATATTGCCAAACTGCGTTACTCTGTCCCCGGTGTAACCCTGATTTCTCCGCCGCCACATCACGATATTTATTCAATTGAAGATCTGGCTCAGTTGATTTTCGATCTTAAACAAGTGAATCCGAAGGCGTTGATCTCGGTCAAACTGGTTTCCGAACCCGGTGTAGGCACCATTGCTACAGGTGTTGCCAAAGCCTATGCCGACCTGATCACCATTGCCGGTTATGATGGTGGAACAGGGGCAAGTCCGCTGTCTTCGGTTAAATACGCAGGTTGCCCATGGGAATTGGGGCTCGTGGAAACCCAACAAGCACTGGTTGCCAATGGGCTGCGCCATAAAATCCGCCTTCAGGTTGATGGGGGGTTGAAAACTGGGCTGGATATCATCAAGGCGGCTATTTTAGGTGCCGAAAGTTTCGGTTTTGGTACAGGCCCAATGGTAGCTCTCGGCTGTAAATATCTGCGGATCTGTCATTTAAATAACTGCGCGACTGGTGTTGCGACGCAAGACGAAAAGCTGCGCCAATCTCATTATCACGGCCTGCCGGAACGCGTCATACATTATTTCCGCTTTATTGCACAGGAAACACGCGAGTTGATGGCGCAATTAGGGGTGAAAAAACTGACTGACCTGATTGGCCGGACAGACTTGCTGGCAATCCTTGAGGGAATTTCGGCCAAGCAAAGCAAGCTCAATCTTGAGCCTTTGCTGGAAACCGCAGAGCCTCACACGGGTAAAGCGCTGCATTGCACAGAAGGTAATCCTCCTTTTGACCAGGGTACGCTGAATAAACTCATCGTCGCCCAAGCAATGCCTTATGTGGAAAACGCACAAAGCAAGACCTTCTATTTTGATATCCAAAATACGGATCGCTCTGTGGGTGCCGCTCTCTCCGGTGAGATTGCGGCTCGGTATGGTGATCAGGGGCGGGCAGCCGATCCTATCAAACTGAATTTCAATGGCACCGCAGGGCAAAGTTTTGGCGTCTGGAATGCGGCAGGTGTCGAACTGACTTTAATCGGCGATGCCAATGATTATGTCGGTAAGGGGATGGCTGGCGGCTGTATTACTCTCCTTCCTCCCGTCGGTTCGGCCTTCAAAAGTCACGAAGCCACGATTATTGGCAATACCTGCCTTTATGGTGCAACAGGCGGGAAACTCTTTGCGGCCGGACATGCCGGCGAACGTTTCGCCGTGCGTAATTCAGGTGCTATCACTGTTATTGAAGGGATCGGCGACAATGGCTGTGAATACATGACCGGTGGCATCGTCTGTGTGCTGGGCAGCACTGGCGTCAATTTTGGCGCCGGTATGACAGGGGGGTTTGCTTATGTACTTGATGAATTTGATGACTTCCGCAAGCGCGTCAATCCAGAACTGGTGGAAGTGCTCTCAATGGAGACCCTTGCCATTCATAAAGAACATCTGCGCGGATTAATCACCGAACATGTGCGCCTGACCAACTCTCAACACGGTGAAGGCATCCTGGAAAATTGGTCTCAGTGGGTCAATAAATTCGCGCTGGTTAAACCTAAATCCAGTGATGTCAGTGCATTGTTAGGGCACCGTAGTCGTTCTTCGGCAGAATTGCGGGTTCAGGCACAGTAAGGAGTGAATAATGAGTCAGAATGTTTATCAATTTATCGACTTACAGCGCGTCGATCCACCGAAAAAATCATTGAAAATCAGGAAAATAGAGTTTGTCGAGATTTATGAACCCTTTTCTGAAATTCAGGCACAGGCACAAGCCGATCGCTGCCTCTCTTGTGGTAACCCCTATTGTGAATGGAAGTGCCCTGTACATAACTATATTCCGAATTGGCTGAAACTTGCCAATGAAGGGCGCATCATCGAAGCAGCAGAGTTATCACACCAGACCAACAGCTTACCAGAGGTCTGCGGGCGGGTCTGTCCGCAAGATCGTCTGTGTGAAGGAGCTTGTACCCTGAATGACGACTTTGGTGCTGTTACCATCGGCAATATTGAGCGCTACATTAACGACACCGCTATCGCGATGGGCTGGAAACCGGATATGTCGCATGTCACCCCGACAGGTAAACGTGTCGCGGTGGTTGGCGCAGGGCCAGCAGGGCTGGCATGTGCAGATGTGCTGACCCGTAACGGTGTACACGTGGTGGTTTATGATCGTCACCCCGAAATTGGCGGCTTGCTCACATTTGGTATTCCCGCCTTTAAATTGGAAAAAGAGGTGATGATCCGCCGTCGTGAAATGTTTTCCGGGATGGGAATTGAATTCCGTCTAAATACAGAGATAGGCCAAGACATCACGCTGGCCGAACTCAACAAAGAATTTGATGCTGTCTTTCTTGGCGTTGGCACCTATCAATCCATCCATGGTGGGCTGGAGAATGAAAACGCTGACGGGGTATATGACGCCTTACCTTTTCTCATCGCCAACACCCGTCATTTGATGGATTACCCTTCTCTGCCTGAACAGCCTTATATTGATATGAAGGGTAAACGTATTTTGGTACTGGGGGGGGGTGATACCGCAATGGACTGCGTCCGTACTTCAATTCGTCAGGGTGCAAGACATGTTATCTGCGCCTATCGGCGGGATGAAGAAAATATGCCAGGCTCCCGCCGTGAAGTAAAAAATGCGAAAGAAGAGGGTGTCGAGTTTCGCTTTAACCTCCAGCCAATGCGCATTGAAATTAACAGTGCAGGGCAAGTTTGTGGTGTCAGGGTGGTAAAAACCCAACTGGGTGGCGTAGATGAAAATGGCCGTCGTCAGGCTGAAATCGTGCAAGGTTCCGAGTTTTTGCTAGAAGCCGATGCGGTGATCATGGCATTTGGTTTCAAACCTCACACGATGAGCTGGCTGGATGAACATCAAGTCAAGCTCGATCAAAAGGGCCGCATTATCGCGCCTGAATCCAGTAACCTGCCTTTCCAAACCAGTAATCCTAAGATCTTCGCCGGTGGGGACGCTGTACGTGGTTCCGACTTAGTCGTGACCGCCATTGATGAAGGCAGAAAAGCGGCTTTCAGTATTCTCGATTATCTTGAAGTGTAATCTTAAGGTGTAATCTTCAATTCCTTTCCCTAATGACTTCTCCGGCTCTTTAGCCGGGGAAGATCTCAAAAATAAAAATACCATCATTTTTTTATTTTCTTTTACTACCAGATTAGTTGTAATTTTGGAATTTATGCGACTATTCTTATACCTTAAAGTTAAATATATCGATTTAATCGCCCATTCATTATAGCAGAACAGCAATAGTGCAATACCGTAATACAACGCTAAGGTTTCTTTTTTTCGGAAAGAAAATGACTTAGCGGAACTGATTAAATAGATGTGAAATAAAAAAACATTAAAGTGATAATAACAGGCAGAAACATATGCGCTTACCCATACAGATACTTTTCTTCTTTTTCATTTCCTTGATAAATTTTCCCTCACTTGCCAGATTTTCTACGCCTGAAAAAATTATTCAGCAAGTTCAGGAAAGAGGAGTCAATTCTGTGGTGGCTGAAATAAATGCAGAATATGAGCAGGACAAAATTCTCCATGATATTTCGACCGGTGATAAACAATGGCTACAAGTTGCCTTTAAACTCTCCCCGAATATCCATCCAGCGTTTTCTCAGAAAATCATTAATGCTTTATCGATTGCTTTAGTTGAAAACCCTGTAGAGGTATTAGCATTGACAAAAACACACCGCTCACTCTCATTCTCTGATATCTGCAATATGCCTCCAACGATCACGAGGCCGAGTCAACAGAGAGCATTTGCCAAGAAAATGATAGATAGCCTAAAACTGGCGGAAAAAACAAATAAAGGAGAAGATCGATATAATATCGAATCCTGTATATGGGCATTTGAGAAAGCGCATAGTATTTACTTGTAGTATTAATAATCACACTATTATTATATTAATAACTTATTATATTAATAACTTAATGTATTAATAACGTATAATATTATTAACTTGTAATATCATTAATCACTTACAGTATTAATTGGCGGTTATAAAAACTGTACTAAAAAATAGAGGAGATTCACTATCTCCTCTATTTTTGTTCCTAACAAGCCTCTTCGTATTTCAAGCCGCAGCCTCGCCGGATGCAACCTGAAATCTATTCGGTATGAGCTTTGAGCAATTATTTTACGACGCGCAAGGTTGGGCGACCTTTTGGCGGTTGAGGTGGCTCGTCATCTGGCGAATCCGTATCGTGAAATGTTTTTCTATCATGCTGACGATTATGGATACGCACCAGATTGTCTGCTGTCGATGTATCCGTTTCTTCTGATTCAGAATTATCTGCGTCATAGGCAAGTTCTGGCTCAAACATCATTCCTGCGCCATTTTCACGGGCATAAACCGCAATCACAGCCGCCATCGGAACATTGACTTGACGGGCAATACCACCAAATCGGGCATTGAACCTCACTTCATCGTTCGTCAATTGCAAATTGCCAACCGCTCTCGGCGAGATATTCAAAATAATTTGCCCATTTTGTGCATATTCCAGCGGGACATTAACGCCATAAAAGTTAATATCCACAACAATATGCGGGGTCATGTCATTATCCAACAGCCATTCATAATGTGCCCGCAACAAATAGGGGCGCCGTGGAGACATTTGAGTCATCTCCATATATTAACTCCGTGATTGTAAACGCATTTCACGTTCGGCTTCCGTCAGTGAAGCCAAGAATGCGTCGCGTTCAAACACACGCTGCATATAGATTTGAAGCTCCTTCGCACCTGGGCCTGACAGCTCAACACCCAGGACAGGCAAACGCCACAGCAGCGGAGACAAATAACAATCCACCAGACTGAATTCTTCACTCATGAAGAACGGCATTTCTCTGAAAATCGGCCCAATGGCCAATAATTCTTCAGCAAGCTGTTTACGTGCAGCATTCGCTTCCTGCACACTTCCTTCCTGAATTTTGTACATCAGGGAATACCAGTCTTTTTCAATTCTATGCATCATCAGGCGGCTGGAACCACGTGCGACAGGATACACAGGCATGAGTGGCGGATGCGGGAAACGCTCATCCAGATATTCCATAATGATACGAGAATCATACAGGGTCAGCTCACGATCGACGAGAGTAGGAACCGACTGGTAAGGATTCAAATCAATCAAATCCTGAGGTAAGTTACCTGCTTCAACGTGTTCAATCTCTACGCTGACCCCTTTTTCCGCCAGTACAATTCGCACTTGATGGCTAAAAATGTCGGTCGGGCCGGAAAACAGAGTCATTACCGAACGTTTGTTGGCAGCGACAGCCATGAAAACCTCCAAGTTTATCTAAACAAAGGAACGAACAGCCCTTCAACAAACAGCGGCTATTCTCGCTCATATTCTCATCCTGTTTCGCACTTATTATCCGAGGTTATCCCCTTTATCTTCCGGTTTTACCTCTGCCAAATCAGGCAAATTCATGGATAAGGCAAAAAATTGTTATTAGTCTACCAGATTTTGCACATTTTGTGGGGAAGTACATTGAGAATTAATGATGAAATATTAGAGTCTGGGAATTTATTTCCCAATTATGCTACTTTTTTGCCAAAAATAGAGCGTTATCGAAGAGTGAAAAAGTTGAAGGAATAAAAAACCCGCCATAAAAATGACGGGTTTTTAACTTTAACCCACTGCCACAATTGCGGCAATAAATTAACGTTTGGAGAACTGCGGACGACGACGTGCTTTGCGCAGACCCACTTTTTTACGTTCAACTTCACGAGCATCGCGAGTCACGAAGCCAGCTTTGCGAAGTTCAGAACGCAGAGTCTCGTCATAAGCCATCAGTGCACGGGTGATACCGTGACGGATTGCGCCTGCCTGACCAGAAATACCACCACCTTTAACAGTGATGTACAGATCCAGTTTGTTCATCATATCAACCAGCTCTAGTGGCTGACGAACAACCATGCGCGCAGTTTCACGACCGAAGTAAACTTCGAGGCTGCGTTGGTTGATGACGATGTTACCGCTACCTGGCTTAATGAAGACACGAGCGGAAGAGCTTTTGCGGCGACCAGTGCCGTAGTATTGATTTTCAGCCATTGCCTATAATCCCGATTAAATGTCCAGAACTTGTGGTTGCTGTGCCGCGTGGTTGTGCTCGCTGCCCGCGTAAACTTTCAGTTTACGGTACATTGCACGACCCAGTGGCCCTTTTGGCAGCATGCCTTTAACCGCGATTTCAATGACACGCTCAGGACGGCGGGCAATCATCTCTTCAAAGGTCGCTTGCTTGATACCACCGATGTGGCCAGTGTGGTGATAATAGATTTTGTCAGCACGTTTGTTGCCGGTTACAGCAACCTTCTCTGCGTTAACAATAATGATGTAATCACCAGTATCAACGTGCGGAGTGTATTCCGCTTTGTGCTTGCCGCGCAGGCGACGAGCGATTTCAGTTGCAAGACGGCCTAAAGTTTTGCCATCTGCATCAACAACATACCAGTCGCGTTTTACGGTTTCTGGTTTAGCTGTAAAAGTTTTCATTAAAGCTTACCCAATTATAAGTTACACGTTGGTGAACACTCGATGTTCAGAAACTGTTTTGAGGTTCACACGACTCATGTCCAGCAAACCTACCCCTTCGAATAGCCTATGCCGGCACTAATGCAAGTTTTTTGGGAAATAAAAAATCCTGCTCGTAACGTGGGGTCGCAAGATTATAGAGAACTCATCATAAAAAATCGACCCCAAATTCAATAATTATCCTATTGATAAAGAAATCAGGGTAAATGTGGGAGTTTCAGGTATTCCTCACTTTGCATCTCTTGCAATCGAGACAGGCAACGTTGATATTCAAACGTCAATAATTCACCTTGATAAACCTGATCCATCGGTGCGGCAGCATTGATGATGAGTTTCACTTGGCGTTCATAGAATTCATCCACCAGTGCGATAAAACGCCGCGCCGCATTTTCATTCAATCCCGTCATCACGGGCATATCATGCAAAAAAACCGAATGGTAAATTTTCGACAAGGCAATATAGTCCACTTGGCTGCGGGGATCTTCGCACAGTGTTTTGAAATGGATGGCCAACACCCCATCAACACAACGGATTGCCGGCATGTCACGATGATTAATTTCCAATACCGGATTCGGCTCGCCTTCCCGCCCGGCCAAACGTTGGAACATGCTCCGCATCGCCTGCCGATTTTTTTCTGACAATGGCGTCAAATAGAGATGAGCCTGAGTCAGTGTCCGTAAGCGATAATCGATACCGGCATCCACATTCATCACACCGCAATATTGTTTGATCTGCTCAATGGCAGGCAGAAACCGCGCACGCTGCAATCCATTTCGGTATAGCTCGTCCGGTGGAATGTTGGAGGTTGCTACCAAGGCAATTCCCCGGGCAAACAGAGCCTCCAGCAAGGTGCCGAGGATCATGGCATCCGTAATGTCAGAGACAAAAAACTCATCGAAACAGAGGATATCGGTCTGCGCCTTGAAACCCTCCGCGATGCTCTCCAAAGGGTCCTCCTGTCCTTGCAACGTAGTCAGTTCTTCATGTACCCGCAACATAAAACGGTGAAAATGGAGACGCAGTTTTCGTTCAGTCGGCAAACTTTGATAAAACATATCCATCAACCACGTTTTTCCACGGCCAACACCTCCCCACATATAAAGCCCTTGAACAGGGCGGCATTGCTCAAGGGCTTGCCGACCAAACAACTTACCCAATATGCCTTTCAGTCCACTGGCTTGCGGAGTCGGGCAGGGTCGGGCATGGATGAGTTCACGATGGATAATATCAAGACGTTCAACCGTATTGCGTTGTACTTCGTCAGGTTGATACTGACCATCAGACAGTGCTAATTGATAGAGTGATGAGGGGGTTATCGGTGACATGAAAGTAAAAATCCTTAAAATTTTTTATTCGAATTACCTATGCTGACGATTTTTTAACGACGAATTTTTGACTACCGGCTTTGGCAAAGCTGTATAAAATATATCTATTATACTCCGCGTACTTGGGGATATATTTATTCTCCCTCCCGTCGCGAGGGAGAATAAGGCAGCCTCTGTTTTACACAATTTTGCCCAATGCAACTTGAAGTTTATTAGGTACAGATAGCAAATAAATTAAATAATAATCAATATTCCACTCTGACTAAATTAACGGTTATAGTGGTCATCATGATACCGAGAGTCTATCCCGATCGTTGTAGTATATGGGATAAGGTTCTAGAACATTGCAGAATAATGATGTGACTAAAGGAGTTGCCATGACTTGGGAATATGCACTGATCGGATTAATCATTGGTTTTATCGTCGGCGCGCTGGCTGTCCGCTTTGGCAGCTCAAAACTACGCCAACAAAATGCGCTACAGACCGAGTTGGAGAAAAATCGGGCTGAATTGGAAGAATACCGCAAAGAGCTGGTCAGCCATTTCGCCCGCAGCGCTGAATTACTTGACAATATGGCGCGCGATTATCGTCAGTTGTATCAGCATATGGCGAAAAGTTCTAATGAATTGATGCCCAACATGCCGGTACAGGATAATCCTTTCAATTATCGTCTGACCGAATCCGACGCCGAAACAAATAAAGTGACGACTGACATGCCCCCGCGGGATTATTCTGAGGGTGCATCTGGCTTATTCCGTCCTATTCAAGATAAATAACGCATAAACTTTGCCGTGGTAACCACTGCTGCCACGGCACGGTGTAGTGCCTTTCATTCAATAGAAAAAGTTTTGTTTTTTATTTTTAATTCACGTAAATACCTGTAAAGAAGCGCATTGAAACGACTTTATTAGTGAACTTTGCTGAATCATTGGTAGTCATAACAGCATCGAAACAATTAGGCTTAGGTATTAAGAGAACGTATTCATGAAAAGAAAAAATACATTGCTCAGTGCACTCGCTATTAGTATCGGACTGTCTTTAGCTTCAGTTCCAATGGTAAGTCATGCAGCCTTACCTGCTGCAATGGCCACTCAAGGATCACCCAGCCTCGCCCCCATGCTAGAAAAAGTGCTGCCTTCTGTTGTCACTGTTCATGTTTCGGGTACAGAAGTGCAAAGCCAACAGCTTCAATTACCCGATGATTTCCAGTTCTTCTTCGGACCTGCTTTTCCGCCACAAGAACCCAGAAAGCGTCCATTCACAGGCTTAGGCTCTGGGGTGATTATTGACGCCCAAAAAGGTTATGTTTTGACCAACAGCCATGTTATCAATAATGCAAGTAAAATCAGCATTCAATTAAACGATGGCCGTAAATACTCCGCAAAGCTCATTGGGCTTGATCCCCAAACCGACATTGCCCTTTTACAATTGAAAGATGCCAAGAACCTGACGGCTATCAAGTTCGCGGATTCTGACCAACTGCGCGTTGGCGATTACGCGATAGCCATCGGTAACCCATTTGGCATAGGGCAAACCGTCACCTCTGGGATCATTTCCGCCCTTGGCCGCAGCGGTCTGAATCTGGAAGGTTTGGAAAACTTTATCCAGACCGATGCTTCCATTAACCGGGGTAACTCCGGTGGTGCATTGATTAACCTGCAAGGCGAGTTGATCGGGATTAACACCGCCATTGTTGCACCAAGCGGGGGTAACGTCGGTATCGGGTTTGCTATCCCAAGTAATATGGCGAAGGCTCTTTCCGCCCAGCTTATTGCCCACGGCGAAGTCAAACGCGGCATACTCGGTATCAAGGGAACCGAAATGACAGCAGATATCGCCCAGGCACTCAATGTTGAAGCGCAGCAAGGGGCATTCGTCAGTGAAGTTATTCCTAAATCTGCCGCCGCTAAAGCAGGGATCAAACCCGGCGATGTCCTGATTTCCTTTGATGGCAAGAAAATCAGCAGTTTTTCTGAACTCCGGGCGAAAGTGGGTACAACCGCTCCAGGCAAAGAGATCAAAATTGGTCTGCTGCGTAAAGGAAAACCCCTTGAAGTCACCGTCATTCTGGATAACAGTGAAGGTGAGTCAACCAAGGCAGAAAAACTGAGTATCGCCCTGCAAGGCGCCACCCTGAGCAATGCCACCATAAACAGAACCCAAGGCATCAAAGTGGACTCGATTATCCAGAATTCACCGGCTGCCCTATCGGGTTTACAGAAAGATGACTTAATTGTGGGTGCCAACAATGTGCGTGTAAGAAATATCAGTGAATTACGCAAGATCACCGAAGAGAAGCCTTCTGTTATCGCCCTGAATGTCTTACGTGGTGACGACAATGTTTATCTATTACTGCGTAATTAATTGATGGATGGATGAAGAGTATCGTATCTACGACAGACACAGTATGATGCTGTGTCTGTCCACTTCTGTGCTATCCTTCCTTCAATCACTTACTACTGAATAATGTCATGCTGATCAAGTTATTGCGCGCTATACTCATAGGCTTATTGATTGCAGCTATTTTGCTGGTTGCTATACCTTCCCTGCGTCCCAATGGCTTAAAGGATTTCCTGAGCGGCAACAACAGCGATAAAATATCCAGTTTCAGCAAAGCCGTCCGCCGGGCTGCTCCCGCCGTGGTCAATATTTATAGCAGCAGCATGGGCAGTTTTTCCCATGAAAGCCGGGAACTCCTTCCCTTGGGTTCCGGTGTCATTATGAGTGAACAGGGCTATATTCTCACTAACAGACATGTCATCAATAAAGCAGGCTCCATTATTGTTGCGTTGCAAGATGGGCGCTTTTATGAAGCACTGTTAGTCGGTTCGGATGGCCCAACGGATTTGGCCGTCTTAAAAATTAATGCCACAAACCTTCCCTTGATCCCAATTAATCCTAAACGTATGGCTCATGTGGGGGATATCGTGTTGGCTATCGGTAATCCATACAATTTGGGACAAACCATCACGCAAGGCATTATCAGTGCAACCGGGCGCGTTGGCCTTAGTCCGACACGTCGCCAGAATTTCCTGCAAACAGATGCGTCAATTAATCAAGGTAACTCCGGTGGTGCTTTGGTCAATACACTAGGGGAATTAGTGGGTATCAATACGTTGACGTTCGATAAGTCAGAGTTTGGTTCAACACCGGAAGGATTGGGGTTTGCCATTCCAACGAAACTGGCGACAACCATTATGCAGAAATTGATCCGTGATGGCCGGGTTATCAGGGGATATATCGGTATCACCGCCAGAGAGTTACCCTATATTCGCTCATCAGGCAGTCATATCAATCAAATCCAAGGGTTACGTGTTTTTCAGGTTGCTCCAAACGGTCCTGCTGAAAAAGCGGGTATCAAAGTGGGAGATATCATTACCAGCGTTAATCACCAGCCAGCAATCTCACCCGTCGAAACGATGGATCGCGTCGCGGAAATTCGTCCGGGCAGTGTCGTACCTGTCACTGTATTACGCGATGGCGCCTCCCTCACACTTAACGTCACCATTGATGAGTTTGATGGTTACTAATCCTCGCCCATGTTGGGCGAGGCGATTTCGTTTAGCCAGTCGTCTTAATGCGCTCTATATTTGCCCCAAGACCACGCAGCTTATCTTCAATATGCTCATAACCCCGGTCAATATGATAAATACGGTCTACGACTGTTGTTCCTTCCGCAATGCAACCCGCCAAGACTAAACTGGCAGAAGCCCGCAAATCCGTCGCCATGACCTGAGCACCCGATAATTGTTCAACGCCATGACACAGTACGGTATTGCTTTCAATTTCCGCCCTGGCTCCCATGCGAATCAACTCAGGGATATGCATGAAGCGATTTTCAAAAATGGTTTCGGTGATCATACCTGCGCCATCCGCGACCATATTCAATAGGCTGAATTGTGCCTGCATATCCGTTGGGAAACCCGGATGTGGAGCCGTGCGGAATGTCACTGCTTTCGGCCGCTGGCCGTGCATATCAAGGCTAATCCAGTCTTCTCCCACATTGATATCTGCCCCCGCTTCACGCAGTTTAGCTAAAACCGCATCCAGGGTATCGGGTTTCGCGTGACGACAAATCACCTTGCCACGCGAAATTGCCGCCGCGATCAAGAAGGTGCCGGTTTCGATACGATCAGGCAGTATACGATGAACACCGCCCCCTAAACGCTCGACTCCCTCAATCACAATGCGATCGGAGCCAGCTCCCCTGATTTTCGCGCCCAACGTATTGAGGAAATTAGCCGTATCTTCAATTTCTGGCTCACGCGCGGCATTTTCAATGGTGGTTGTGCCTTCTGCTAATGTGGCCGCCGTCATGATCGTCACCGTTGCCCCAACACTGACTTTATCCATCACAATGCTGGCACCTTTTAAGCGGCCATTTACCGTGGCTTTGACATAGCCCTCGTCCAGCTCGATTTTTGCACCAAGCTGCTCCAACCCAGAAATATGAAGATCAACCGGACGCGCGCCAATGGCGCAACCGCCGGGCAAAGAGACCTGCCCCCGACCGAAACGCGCTACCAACGGCCCCAATGCCCAGATGGACGCGCGCATTGTTTTGACCAGTTCATAAGGGGCACAATATTCGTTGACCCCACTGGCATCAATAAAAACAGAACCGTTACGTTCTACTTTGGTTCCCAAACGATTGAGCAGTTTGATCGTGGTGTCAATGTCTTTCAATTCAGGCACATTCTGTAATTCAACCGGCTCTTCTGCCAGTAGTGCCGCGAACATAATTGGTAATGCGGCATTTTTTGCCCCGGAAATCGCCACTTCTCCCGACAAGCAGGTAGGCCCTTTCACACGAAATTTATCCATCTGTTATGATCCTATTATTTAATTCAAAGTGTGCTGTCCGCGGCGAGGCAAACAGCCTCAAAACCCTTGAAGTTTGCGGTCACGCTGCCACTGTGCAGGGGTATAAGCCTTGATTGATAACGCATGAATACGGTTATCCGCGATATATTCCATCAGAGGAGCATAAACTGTTTGCTGTTGTTTAACGCGGCTCAGTCCATCAAAAAGGGCACCAACGACAATAACCTGAAAATGACTGCCATCACCGCTAACGATAACTTCATCAAGTGCCAAATTTTCCATCAGCACTTTTTTAATTTCATCAATATCCATAAATTGCTCACATTCGTCGTTAGAAAATATTAGAAAATAATAGTAGACGCCTATCCTAATGGAATCCAGCCGACTCTTAAACCAAGAAAAACGCCCCTGCAAGCGAATGGCTTACAGGGGCGTGGATTAGCAAAAAAAGAATTATGCCTTGGGCTGATTATCGTCAAAACATGTTTGCAATCCATATAACGTTATCAACGTGCCCAAGCGCTCACTCACCCCTGAAAAAGTCAGTATCCTGCCACGTTGCTGACATTCCCCTTTGAATTGGACAAACAGGGCCAACCCGGTGGAATCCACATACTTAAGTTGAGAAACATCAATATTGTCGATGTCTTCCAGAGCACGCTCTTTTTGTTGCCAAAGGGGAAGCAAACTATCACGATCCAATGTGCCTTGCAGAAACAATGTGTTACCGCCCTTTTCCCAACTCACCGTTTCCTGATTGATTTTTTCTTTACTCATCATGCCGTTATCAAGAGTATCTTTTTCCATGTCACTTTTTCTTTTCTAAAGTGATCGGGGCTTTCGCGCTGATAAGCAATTGTTCAGTCAGGCCATCAATGCCTTTCTGACGCAGGATATCTACCCACTCATTCTGCTTGGTCGTGATCATACTCACGCCTTCCGCGATCATGTCGTAAGCCTGCCAATAACCCGTTTTGCTGTTTTTACGCCATTGGAAATCCAAACGCACTGGCGGTTGCCCGTTGGGATCCGTAATCGTGACACGAATAGCCACTATTGTTTTATCACCTAATGGTTGTTCTGGGGCAATCTGGTAGTTTTGCCCATGATACATCGCCAAAGCCTGACCATATGCCTGTTCCAGATAGGATTCAAACGCTTTGAAATAAGCGTCACGCTGCTCAGGTGTGGCTTGTTTGTAGTAAGGCCCCAGAACCAGTGCGCCGGCATATTTTATTTGCACATAAGGCAGCAATTCTTGACGCACAATCTGGCGCAAGAGGTCTGGATTGGCTTGAATCTGCGACTGCTTATCCTTCAAATGGGTAAATGTTTTTTCTGCTGCATCTTTCATCAATGCGTAAGGATTGGTTTGATCTGTCGCGCTGGCCAATGGCGCAACCACCAGCAACGCAATCATAAGAAATCGCTTGAACATAAGTATTATTTCTCCTAAGCAGTGGATTGCCGGTTAGTGTGTTTGTTCAGGTGCCAGAGCGGATTTTTCCTGAGTTCCGCTACTGTTTACGCTACTACTTTTATACAAGAACTGGCCAATCAAGTCTTCAAGTACCATCGCGGGCTTGGTGTCTTCAACACGATCGCCATCTTTCAACATGGCCGTTCCTAAATCAGGGTCATCAAACCCGATATTGAGCGCAATATATTGCTCTCCCAACAACCCTGACGTTCGGATAGAGAGCGAACTGGTATTGGGAATATTGTCGTACTGCGTGAAAATATCTAATTCAACTTGTGGCGTATAGGTTTTGTGATCCAGCCAGATTTTCTCCACACGGCCAATCACTACTCCGCCGACTTTCACCGGTGAACGGACTTTCAGTCCACCGATATTGTCAAATGCAGCATAGACACGATACATTGGCTGACTGCCGAAAGATTGGATATTTGCCACTTTGAGGCATAAAAAAATGATTGCCGCCAACGCAATCAAGACAAAAGCCCCAACCCAAATTTCATTTTTCTTGCTTTGCATCGACTTAGTTCCCAAACATCAGTGCTGTCAGCACAAAATCCAAACCCAATACCGCCAACGACGCATGAACTACTGTGCGCGTCGTCGCCCTGCTGATCCCTTCCGATGTTGGGATAGCGTCATAACCATTGAACAGTGCAATCCACGTTACCGTAATCGCAAAAACCACACTCTTGAGAAAACAGTTGAGCAAATCTTTTTGCCATTCCACCGCGGCTTGCATCGACGACCAGAAAAAGCCACCATCAATGCCTTTCCAATCAACACCGACCATTGCGCCGCCCAAAATCCCCACAGCAACAAAGATCAGGGAGAGCAAAGGCATACTGATAAAACCCGCCCAGAAGCGGGGAGCAACGACCCGGCGCAGCGGGTCAACCGCCATCATTTCCAGACTGGAAATCTGTTCAGTGGCTTTCATCAAACCAATTTCTGCGGTCAGCGCTGATCCCGCCCGCCCCGCAAACAAAAGTGCGGTTACCACTGGCCCCAACTCACGCAGCAAGGATAACGCCACCATCATACCGAGGCTACCTTCCGCACTAAATGTGGTCAAAACCAGATAGCCTTGCAAGGCCAACACCATGCCAATAAACAGCCCTGAAACCACAATGATCAACAGTGATTGAACACCGACGCTATAAAGTTGCTGGCGCAATAGCGTCCATTGTTTGGCAGGTTCAGGTTTACCAACGATGGCATTGAACAGCATAAAGCCCGCACGACCGAATGAAGCCGTCACCTCAATCGTGCGCCGGCCCATTGCCGCTAATGCCCGTGTTAACATCAACATTCCATCATCCTAATAACTCAGTTTTGTAATCCCCGGCCGGGAAACGGAAAGGCACAGGCCCGTCAGCAATCCCATCAAGAAATTGCCGTACCCGCTGATCCTGATTCGTTCTCAACTGATCTGGCGTACCTTCTGCGATCACTTTCCGTTCGGCCACAATATAAGCATAATCGGCAATGCTCAGGACTTCCGGTACATCGTGGGAAACGACGACACACGTCACCCCCAACGCATGATTCAGTTCATCGATCAGTTTCACCAAAACGCCCATCGTGATGGGGTCTTGGCCGACAAAAGGTTCATCAAACATGATTAAATCGGGATCGAGAGCAATCGCCCTGGCTAATGCCGCTCGCCTTGCCATGCCGCCAGAGAGTTCCGATGGCATCAAGTGCGCAGCACCACGCAATCCCACCGCTTCCAGCTTCATCATCACCGTGGTGTGAATCAACGCTTCAGGCAGTTGGGTATGCTCACGCAGGGGAAAAGCCACATTGTCAAAGACATTCAGGTCGGTAAACAAAGCACCTGACTGAAATAACATGCTCATTTTCTTGCGGGCAGCATAAAGGCGTGGGCGGGACAATGCCGGAATATTATCGCCATCAAACCAAATCTCACCGCGTTCCGGACGAATTTGCCCTCCAATCAAGCGCAGCAAGGTGGTTTTCCCGATACCAGAAGGTCCCATGATGGCGGTAATTTTTCCTTTCGGAACAGTCAGATTAATATCAGCAAAAATCGGGCGTTGGCCTCGGGTGAAATACATACCGCAGATCTCAATAAGATTTGCTGTTTGTTGACTCATTATTAGAAGCCCCTAACCGTTAATAGAACTGTCTTCATGACTGTATTTAAATAATTAATAATGCATACTACAAAAAATTGCCTAATTTGCGTTAGCGAAGTTGTGACAAATTTTACTTTTTATCGCTTGATCGTCAGAATGTATAAGTCTAGCTGAATAAACGTTCCATGTTTAAAAATCAACCATTATTAGCATTATGCTCGGAATAAAACTGATTTAAGGGACACGCCATGTTTCTGACTATTGTACTGCTCATTACCGGGTTGATTTTACTGGTGTATGGTTCCGATAGATTAGTTTATGGTGCGGCGGTTTTTGCCCGCACCATGAAAATCCCCCCTTTTATTGTCGGCTTGGTCATTATGGGAATCGGAACCTCGTTGCCAGAACTGATGGTGTCTGTCACCGCAATTTTAGACGGGCAGCCGGACATGGCCGTGGGCAATGCCATTGGTTCCAATATTACTAATCTGCTGCTCATTACGGGGGCAGCAGCGTTTATCAGGCCAATCAGGGTAAAATCAGAAATTCTGCGGCAAGAAGTGCCCCTGATGTTGGCGATCACCGCATTTGCAGGGTATTTACTGTCCAATGGATACCTGAGCCGATTGGATGGTATTCTTTTGGTGCTTTCCGCCCTCTTTTTCATCTCACTGATGATAAAGATGACGACTTTCTCCCAAAATAGTCGTGTTGATAGCTATACCCAAGAACGAAATTCAGAATTGCCTGTCGAAGGCAACAAAGGAATTGCACTGCTTTGGGTTGTTTTGGGGTTAATGATTCTCCCCATTTCCACCCGTATGGTGATTGACAATGCAACCGTGATTGCACGTATTTATGGTGTCAGTGAACTGGTGATTGGCCTGACAATTCTTGCCGTGGGAACCAGCTTGCCTGAGCTTGCCACCGCCATTGCCGCCGCCATAAAAGGCGAGAACGACATGGCAATGGGCAATATCGTTGGTTCAAATGTATTCAATGTGACCCTTGTCTTGGGGGTTCCCGCCATCCTTTCCCCCAGTGTCTTTTCACCTGAGGCATTTTCGCGAGATTTTTGGGTCATGATGGCGGCGAGTGTACTATTCACAGTCTTTTGTCTGGGAAGAAAGCATCGATTGAACCGATTGAACGGCATCTTGTTACTGGGCTGTTTTATCGCGTATTTTGTCGTACTTTTTGTTTCTAATTATTACGGTACTGAGTAATTGCCAATTGAATGGGAAAAGAGTGGGAAGTCAACATGCCTAAGATCGATTTTCAGCAAGCAGGTAAGGAAGTATTACAGAGTGAACTCGAAGGGCTGGCCGGCCTGGAGCAATATATTAATGACGATTTCAGCCAAGCCTGTGAATTAATGTTTGCCTGTGAAGGAAAAGTCATTGTGATGGGGATGGGCAAATCCGGTCACATTGGGCGAAAAATCGCGGCAACATTTGCCAGTACCGGCACACCTTCTTTCTTTGTTCATCCCGGCGAAGCCAGTCATGGCGATCTCGGCATGGTAACGGCCAAAGACATCGTGCTGGCGATTTCCAATTCAGGTGAATCAAATGAAATTCTGGCGTTAATTCCTGTTCTCAAGCGACAGAACGTCCCGCTCATCTGCATGACAAATAATCGCGACAGCAACATGGGTAAAGCCGCAGATATCCACTTGTGCATCAAAGTCCCACAAGAAGCCTGCCCATTGGGACTGGCACCCACCACCAGCACCACCGCAACACTTGTCATGGGAGATGCCTTGGCCGTTGCGCTTTTGCAGGCTCGTGGCTTTACTGCCGAAGATTTCGCGCTTTCCCATCCCGGTGGGGCATTGGGACGCAAACTTCTGCTACTGGCCAGCGATTTAATGACCATCGGTGATGACATTCCCCATGTTCCCCACACCGCGACGCTGCGCGAAGCGTTGGTGGAAATCACCCGCAAAAAATTGGGCATGACAGTGATCTGTGATGATGACATGCAGATCCGCGGTATTTTTACCGATGGTGATTTGCGCCGTGTTTTCGATATGGGTATCGATTTAAACCATGCAAACATCTCTGATGTCATGACCGCCGGTGGCATCCGTATCAAACCCAATGCACTGGCGGTTGATGCCTTGAACCTGATGCAATCGCGCCACATCACCTCACTACTGGTCACAGAAGGTGACAAATTACTGGGTGTGCTCCACATGCACGATCTTTTGCAGGCCGGCGTCGTGTAAGGCAAGTAAACTGATATAAATAAGCATGATATCAATCTTAAGAGAATGTCTTAATGAGTCAAAAAGAGTATCTGGACACCTGTTATGGTCCAGTCAATAAAGCAATTATCGAAAAAGCCCGTCAAATCCGTCTGCTGATTTGTGATGTTGATGGCGTGATGTCTGACGGGCTTATCTATATGGGCAATGAAGGCGAAGAGCTGAAAGCCTTTAACGTTCGTGATGGTTATGGCATCCGTTGTTTAATCACCTCAGGTATTGAGGTTGCCATTATTACCGGCCGCAAAGCAAAACTGCTGGAAAATCGGGCAGAAACTCTGGGTATTACACATCTTTACCAAGGACAAAACGATAAGGTTTTGGCGTATAAGGAACTGTTGGATAAACTAGCGTTGCAACCAGAACACGTCGCTTATATAGGTGACGATCTTATTGACTGGCCTGTCATGGCACAAGTGGGGTTATCGGTTGCCGTTGCTGATGCCCATCCATTGCTGTTGCCAAAAGCAGATTATGTGACTCAGATTGCCGGCGGTCGTGGTGCAGTCAGGGAACTGTGTGATTTGGTGCTCTTCGCGCAAAATAAGCTCGAAAGTGCCAAAGGGTTATCCATATAAATTAAAACTGAAAAAAGAATGAGTAAAATTCAATCCTGGCTGATCACAATACTGGCACTGATCGCGCTTGCGCTGATTGGCTGGAATTTATCGAATGTCAATGATGATACTTCATCAGCGATTGTGGATGATGGTTATCCGACTTATCAAACACAGGAAGCCGTGACTTTTGTCTATGATCCGGCAGGAAAACTGACTTATAAACTGGTCGCTGATGATGTTAAAAACTATACAGAAACCAAACTGACCTGGTTTACTAACCCCGTATTGACCACATTTGACCCAAATGGCGCCCCCGGAACCCCGATAGCGACATGGACAGTACGCGCCAACAAAGCCAAACTGACCCATGATCAGATGCTTTACCTGTATGGGGATGTCCAAGTGGATAGCTTGACCGATGCGTCACAATTGCAGCGGATCACAACAGACAATGCGACCGTTAATCTCACCACACAAGATGTCGCATCCGATGACCGCGTGACGCTTATCGGTGTCGGATTGAAATCTGTTGGCATGAAAATGCGCGGCAATCTGCGAAATAAAACTGCTGAATTGATTGAAAAGGTGACCACTCAATATGAGATTCCACATGAACAACCTAATCCGTAATACCGTTATTGCCAGTACACTTTTTGCCGTCAGCCTGCCTGTACTGGCCTTGAAAGAGGATACCAAAAAGCCCATTACCATCGACTCAGCAAGACAATCTTTGGATTTAACGGGAAACATTGCCACCTTTACGGATAATGTGATCGTAAAACAAGGCTCTATTGACATTCGTGCAGACAAAGTCGTGGTGACCCGCCCTGAGGGGGATTCCAACAAGACCGTTATCGAGGCTTACGGTAATCCGGCCACGTTTTATCAATTGCAAGATGATGGCAAACCCCTCACCGGTCATGCTGCAAAAATGTGCTATGAGATGGACAAAGAGCTGGTCACGCTAACCGGTGATGCCTATCTTGAACAGCTAGACAGCAATATCAAAGGCGATAAGATCACTTATCTCGTCCCAACACAACAGATGGAAGCCTTTAGTGATAAAGGTAAACATGTCACCACCGTCCTGTTACCTGCCCAGCTACAGGAAAAAGGCTCAGGTGTTCACGGCGCTGATGCTCAGAAAAAGGGTAAATAACGACTGATGGCAATACTAAATGCAGAAAATCTGGCGAAAGCCTATAAAGGCCGCAAGGTCGTTGAGAATGTCAGCCTAAACGTGAAATCAGGGGAGATCGTTGGCTTACTTGGCCCCAATGGAGCAGGTAAAACCACCACTTTCTATATGGTCGTCGGCATTGTTCCACGTGATGCCGGCGCTATCACCATTGATGAAGAAGATATCAGTCTGCTGCCCCTGCATGAGCGTGCACGCCGTGGGATAGGTTACTTGCCTCAGGAAGCCTCTATCTTCCGGCGCTTAAGTGTCTTCGACAATTTGATGGCAGTACTGGAGATCCGCAAGGATTTGACCCAAGAGCAGCGAAAAGCACGTGCCGAAGAGTTGATGGAAGAATTTCACATCTCTCACCTGCGTGACAACCTTGGGCAATCCCTTTCCGGTGGTGAACGCCGTCGGGTGGAGATAGCCCGTGCTCTGGCTGCCAACCCAAAATTCATCCTGTTGGATGAACCTTTTGCCGGCGTTGACCCCATTTCCGTACTGGATATTAAAAAGATCATCCAACACCTGCGGGATTACGGTTTGGGTGTCCTGATTACTGACCACAATGTCCGTGAAACCCTGGATGTCTGCGAACGAGCCTATATCGTTAGCCAAGGTCATTTGATTGCTCACGGTACTCCGGATGACATCCTGAATAACGAGCAAGTCAAACGCGTCTATTTGGGCGAAGGTTTCCGTCTTTAACGGTTATCCTGCTATCAGGCGCGATTCAAGGAACCATTCAGGCGAGATTAAGGAGAAAGTGGTAACGCTATGAAGCAAAGTTTGCAACTCAGGCTCAGTCAACAATTGACGATGACGCCACAACTCCAGCAAGCCATCCGTTTGTTGCAGCTCTCTACGCTTGAGCTTCAACAGGAGATTCAGCAGGCTTTGGAAACTAACCCGCTGCTTGAACAAGATGATCTGCATCAGGAAGTGGAGAATCAGGCGCCTGATGGCGAAACGGAAGTCATGGATAGCCGGGAAGCGCTTGAACAGCGGGAGATGCCTGAAGAGCTGCCACTGGATACCAGTTGGGATGAAATTTACACCGCTGGCACGCCTTCAGGCACTGGCAGTGATTATAGCGCGGAGGATTTCCCCGTCTATCAGGGAGAAACCACCCAAACACTGCAAGATTACCTGATGTGGCAGGCAGGATTAACGCCATTTACTGAAACGGACGCGGCCATTGCCACGTCAATCATTGACGCCATTGATGATACTGGCTACCTGACCCTTTCCATTGAAGAGATCCTTGCCAGTATAGGTGATGATGAGCTGACGTCGGCAGAGGTTGAAACCGTTCTCAAGCGAATACAACATTTCGATCCGATTGGAGTTGCCGCCCGTGACTTACGTGAATGCTTGCTTATCCAGCTCACCCTACTACCGCCAGAAACACCTCACCTGGATGATGCCAGACTGATTGTCAGCAAATACCTTGAACGACTGGGTAACCGGGACTTCCGTCATTTATTACGTCAGAGCAAATTAAAAGAGAGTGCGTTGAAAGGGGCTATTGATATCATTCAGTCACTGGAGCCAAAGCCGGGTTTGATAGTCAATACCGGTGAATCCGAGTATGTTATTCCCGATGTATTGGTACAGAAAGAAAATGCAAACTGGCAAGTCAGGCTAAATACCGATAGCATCCCCCGCCTGCGCATCAACCAACACTACGCAGCACTGGGGCAACGGGCCAACAATGAAAGTGACAGTTTGTTCATACGCAATAATTTACAAGAGGCCAAGTGGCTGATCAAAAGCCTCGAAAGCCGCAATGAAACACTGTTGAAAGTTGCAGGCTGCATTGTTGAACGGCAACAAGATTTTTTTGAATATGGTGAGGAACACATGAAACCACTGGTACTGGCTGATATCGCCTATCAGGTTGACATGCATGAGTCCACCATTTCCCGTGTGACAACCCAGAAGTATCTGTATAGTCCACGCGGGATCGTTGAACTTAAATATTTTTTCTCCAGCCACGTCAATACGGATAGCGGAGGTGAAGCCTCTTCTACCGCCATACGTGCGCTGGTGAAAAAACTGGTCGCGGCAGAAAACCCGGCCAAGCCACTGAGTGACAGTAAATTGACCAGCATACTTGCTGAACAAGGTATTCAAGTGGCACGCCGGACTGTCGCAAAATATAGAGAGTCGTTATCCATCCCGCCTTCAAACCAACGTAAAAAACTGGTTTGAACCACACAGAGAAGGAAAACACTATGCAACTCAATGTTACAGGTCACAATATTGAAATCACAGATGCACTTCGCAACGTCGTGAACACCAAATGCGGCAAATTGGATCAATATTTCGATAAAATTAACCTCATCCAGGTCATTCTCCGAGTGGAAAAAGTGCAAAGAATCGCTGAAGCCACGGTGTATGTTAATGGAGGTGAGTTGCATGCAACCTCAGAACATGAAGACATGTATGCGGCAATTGATGCACTCGTCGATAAGCTGGCGCGTCAATTGACCAAACACAAAAGTAAATTGAGACAACATTAATCGCTTTCAGGCAACGGGGCCGTCATAAAATGATCACTGTTCTCTCTATAACACTTTCTATAGCACCGACTACGCGCTATAGATTCGTTTTAGCGCAGTGAATCCATACCAGATGCCTTATCAGGCATCTGGTATAACAAGGCCCTAAGTGAATAAAGAAATGAACAACGAAACAGATTTACCACTAAGCTCGGTGCTTTCACCCGAATGTACACGCAACAACGTCCCTTGTTCGAGCAAAAAGCGCGCCTTAGAGATTATCAGTGAGCTGGCATCAAAACAGCTCGGAGTGCCGGAAAACACCGTATTCGAAGCGATTCTTTCCCGCGAAAAAGTCGGCACAACCGGCATTGGCAACGGGGTTGCCATTCCTCACGGCAAATTGGATAAAGAGTGTTCGGACAATGCCGTTGGGGTCTTTTTGCATCTGGAACACCCCATTACCTTTGATGCTATCGATAATCAACCTGTTGACTTGCTGTTTGCTTTATTGGTGCCATCAGACCAGTGTCAAACCCATTTACACTCACTATCATTGATTGCAAAGCGCCTTGCAGATAAAAATCTCTGCCGTCGTCTGCGTTCCGCGCAGAGTGATGAGGAACTGTATAAAATCATTACTGAATAAATAGCGATTATAATTATAAACATTTAGGGGGAGTCACCTCATGGTGCTGATGATAGTCAGTGGTCGTTCAGGTTCTGGGAAATCCGTTGCCCTGCGTGCGCTGGAAGACATGGGCTTCTATTGCGTGGATAACCTACCCGTGGTGTTGTTGCCAGAATTGGCAAACACACTGGCCGATCGTGATATTTCGGCGGCGGTTAGCATTGATGTCAGAAATATGCCGGAGTCGCCAGAAATTTTTGAAGAAGCGCTGACACGATTGCCGGACAGTTTTTCGCCACAATTACTGTTTCTTGATGCAGATCGTAATACCCTGATCCGTCGCTACAGCGACACACGCCGTTTACACCCGCTATCCAGCAAAAACTTGTCACTGGAAAGCGCCATTGACCAAGAGAGCGATTTGCTCGAACCGCTGCGCTCACGTGCTGATTTGATCATTGATACCTCTGAAATGTCCGTTCATGAACTGGCAGAAATGCTCAGGACGCGCTTATTGGGCAAACGGGAAAGGGAATTGACTATGGTGTTCGAATCCTTTGGTTTCAAACATGGCATTCCGATTGATGCAGACTACGTTTTCGATGTGCGATTCCTGCCAAACCCGCACTGGGACCCGAAACTGCGCCCCATGACCGGTTTGGATCGCCCGGTGGCCGCGTTTTTGGATCGTCATACTGAGGTACATAATTTTATTTACCAGACCCGTAGCTACCTTGAACTTTGGCTCCCCATGCTGGAAACCAACAATCGCAGCTATCTGACTGTCGCGATTGGTTGCACCGGCGGTAAACACCGTTCCGTTTATGTGGCAGAACAACTGGCCGATTATTTCCGTTCCCGTGGCAAAAACGTGCAGTCGCGTCACCGCACACTGGAAAAACGCAAATAAGATGAATCGCGCAAGCCATGACCGTCAAGCAACGACTTGAAATTAAAAACCGGCTCGGCATGCACGCCCGGCCTGCGATGAAACTCTATGATCTGGTACAACAGTTTCAATCAGAAGTGATTCTGCGTAACAGCAGTCACTTACAGGCCGAAGCCCGTAGCGTCATTGCCATGCTGATGCTGGATTCCGAACAAGGCAGCCATATTGATGTTGAGGTCAGCGGGCCGGATGAACAGCAAGCGCTGGCCGCGATTATCAAACTTTTCAACGCTGGGTTTGATGAGGAATAATCGCGCATATACCCAATAGGTCTCAAATATACCACTGACAATTTCACTGCCTAAAAACTCGTCCTCTCTTACCCGCATAAACCAATCCCGATTTACTCGAGCTGAGTGGCTGGACATTTTTGAGCAACAGAAAAAATTCCCACTGACTGTCCGGAAGTTCTTGACCGCTACGGAATAGAGTCAAACGGTGGTGATTCTGCCATCCTTATTTTTGCCTGAATTCCCGTGCAAATTCCGCCGATAGGCCGATATTCCACCAAAACCAGACAAAAATTGGATTTAATTGGCTAATTAATTTCACTGATGAATATGTACAATTATAGGCCTAATACCTCCTGTAAATTCAGCACCATTCCGATATCTGATGGATAACAACATAAGTTAAATTTAATGAAAAATAACAAGGAATCGCTGTACCTGCAAGAACGCGCTTACCTGCGGGAGCTGGCGCAGCGCGTAGCGAAAGCGTCACCCCATTTAACGGATTTTCTGGTCACCGCCCATGATCCGGATATTCAGCGCCTCTTTGAAGCTTTTGCGCTACTGATCGCCCGCTTACGGGACAAGCTGGAGGATAATTTTCCCGAAATTACCCACGGCATTCTGTCCCGTATCTGGCCGTTAGTGTTATGTCCGATTCCACCCACCACGATAGTGCAATTTTTCCCCACTGATGGCGAGCATCAGGGCGCTGCGGATATCCCAAAGGCACTTCCGTTTCTGCGCAGGTGGACGGGCAGTTACTCAGTTTCAAAACCTGCCGCCCTTTGCATATTGAACCTTTGGTTGTGCGGGATCGCTCGGTGAAAAAAACCGGCACCCACAGCGAAATTATCCTGACCCTTTGCCAGACGGGCAGTGTTTCACCGGTCTGGCAAAGCGGGACGCTCTCTTTTTTCCTCGGTACGGATACCGAACGTGCGGCACAGCTCAGCCTGTGGCTGGATCAGCATATCTGTGAAATGCGCCTGAGGACACAGGGTGAACAACGCAGGCTGAACTGCTTTCCTTATGGCTGGCATGATTTACTGGATAATCCCATCCTGCCGATGAAAAAAAGCCCCTATACCGGCCTGCAAACGCTGGTGGAATATTATGCACTGCCCCAGCTTTACCATTTTATGACGGTGGATATCAGTGACAGTTGCCGGACAGTACCATTAAATCCCGACGGCACTTTTGAGCTGATTTTTCGTTTTGAAGGCGAACTGCCGCTGGATGAGGTTGGTGATGCTTTTATGCTGGGCTGTGTGCCGGCCATTCATCTGGAAAACCGGTTCAGCCCGCCCATTCCGCTGAGTGCCGGAAATAACGCTTATCCCCTGCCGCTGGGCGAGGCGGTAAAACTGTTCCGGTTACGGGATATTCAGGCGGTTCAGCAGCCCGAAGAGGATGCACAACGGGGCACGCCTTACCGCTATCTGCCGATAGAGCAGTTTACGCCCGCCGCGGATCTGCTGGCCGGGGAAGAGCCGGATTATTTTTATTACCAGCTTCGTACCGAGCGTGATTTGCTGGATCGTATTCAGCACTCGTTGCATTTTTTTGACCTGACGGGCAAACCGGCTCGCAACTTGCCTGAACTCACTGTCGCCTGCGATTTTACCGGCTACCACGAACCCGCAATGGCACTGGCACAGGGCGCTATAGCAAAATAGGATGAATATCATGAACGGGTTAACGGCGGCCAAAAGCGGATTACGCTTTACATTTCAGATAGCGGGCCTGCCTGAAACCACCTTCGCCGTGGGCGAGTTTTCCCTTCAGGAAGGGTTATCTGAACTGTTTACCCTCAATCTGACGCTGGTTCAGTCTCTGCCTGAAAACCCCTTTAAGCCAAAGCCGGAAATCGATTTAACCGCCCTATTAATGCAGGAGGCGGTGTTGCAGGTGTTTAACGGCACAACGCAGCAACGCAAAATTACCGGCATCGTCTCCCATGCGGACTGGGCAGGCACCGACGGCAATAAAACGCTTTATACCGTGACGGTTCGGCCTGCGCTCTGGCGCCTGACGCTCAATCAGGAGAGCCGGATTTTCCATCAGCAGAATGTGCCTGCCATCCTGAACAGCCTGTTGAAAAAGCATAAAGTCCGCGCTGATTCGAAACTCTACGATCCCCATCAGGACCGGGAATATGTGACCCAGAAGCGGGAATCGGACTATGGGTTTTTCAGCCGATTGGCCGCAGAAGAAGGCATCAGCTTCTGGTTTGAGGATGAAACAGCGTTTTTCAGCGACAGCCATCTGGGAATGACCGCGGGGCTGCCGCTGCTTTACCAGCCCCAGCCGGAAACCGCACATGGGACAGATACGATTTATCAGGTGCGGCTGGGCGTCGGGATGAGTCCGCAACGCAGTTTTCATAAAGACTTCAACCCGGAGAACCCGCGCTATCACCTCTCCCATATGCAGAGCAGCGAAGGTTTCCGCGATTTCGGCAGCCAAGCCCCCTATACCGTATTTGAAAGTTACGGGCGTTTTCAGAAAGATGCCGCCGCCAAACCGTTTCTCAAATACCGCCATGAAGCGCTGGATAACCAGAAAAAGACCGGCAGCGGCCACAGTAACTGCATCAAACTGATGCCGGGCAAAATTTTTGAGATAAAAAGTCATCCACACAAACCGCTGAATGCCCGCTGGCAGGTGGTCGGTATCAGCCACCACGGGCGCTGCCCGCAGGCGCTGGGCGATAACCGTGGTGAGGGCACCACCCTCAGCAACCATTTCAGTTTTATCGACGGCCTTGCCGACTGGCGTCCGCCTTTCCACTACAAACCGCTGGCCGATGGCGATGAGACAGCAATGGTAGTCGGGCCGGAAGGGGAGGAAATTTTCGTCAATAAAGATGGCGCAATTAAGGTTCATTTCCACTGGAACCGCTATGACCCGCCGGATGATGGCGCTTCCTGCTGGGTTCGCGTCGCACAGGGCTGGAACGGCAACGGCTTCGGTTTTATGGCGATCCCGCGTATCGGGCAGGAAGTGATTATTTCCTATCTCAACGGGGATATTGACCGGCCAATCGTCACCGGCTGTGTCTACAACGGCCTGAACCGCCCACCGTTAGACTTACCTGCCCAGAAAACCCGCACCACCTTCAAGACTAAAACCCATAAAGGCAGGGGCTTTAACGAACTGCGCTTTGAGGATGCGAAAGGCAGTGAAGAAGTCTACATCCACGGCCAGAAAGATTTTACCGCCCATATTGAAAACGATGCTTACTGGCATATCAAACATGACCAGAAGAGCCGTATCGATAACAACCGTTACCACGATATCCGCGCCGATGACCATCATCAGGTGGCCGGTTCACGCAAAATCACCACTGAAGGCGATGTCTCCCACCGGATTGCCGGCAGCCAGCATATCCAAACTGGTGATGCCTCGGTAATTGACAGCGGGCAGGAAATCCACCTGAAAAGCGGCGGTAAAGTGGTGCTGGAAGCGGCGGCAGAAATCACCCTGAAAGTGGGCGGCAGTTTTCTGAAACTGACACCGGGCGGGATTTTGTCTTCACCGATAAGTGTCGGGCAGGGTTCAGCGGGTAGCGGGCGCGGGATTTCACTGCAACTGCCGGAGGGCGTGGAGCCATTGCCGGAAGTGGAATTCCCGGCTCACCCATATTGCCCTGAACTGGCACAGCAGGATGCTAGCCCGGTGATTAAACCAGCCAAAAAGAAATAATCATGAAAATGGAAGACATAATGATCGAAACGCCAACAAGCTGGCAGGCATGGTTGAGTGAATCCAATGATGCGCCGGTGTTTTTTATCCTCAACTCGCTGGCAACACCCAATCCGGTCGAACATTTTTACCGGAATGACTGGGTGGAGCAGGCATTTCCGCTTTATAGCGGTACACCGATGCGCAAGATGCTGAAACAAAGCCCGTGGCTGGTACAGGCTAAACCCCGCCAGTTATCCCAAATAGGCATGATGTTAGATCGCCATGCCATCAGTGACAATAGCTGGGGCTGGGCTTACCGCAGCCGCGAATCGTGGCAGGAACAGCTTGCCCACTGGCAACGGCGGCAACTGGTGATGATGGACGGCGAACAGGTACTGTTCCGTATCATGGACAGCCGGGTCTTTGGCGCGATGGTGCCCGCCTTCACGCCCAGTGACTGGTCACTGATGCTGACGCCCGTCACGGAACTGATGATCGATATCCCGCAGCCGATACGGTTTTATCGTCCCGAAGCCTGCGGAGAAGGTAACAGTGAAATTCCCTTTATTTTAGGAGAACACCTGCTGGCAGTCTGGCTACGTTCTCCCTACGGACTGAAAGTGTTAATCAGTTCACTTTATTGTGATTTATGGGAAAACCACGGTGATATAGCGAAACAACTGGATCAACCCAAGGGCAGTCTGGAATCACAAATAGAGCAGTGGCTGCGACAAAAACTAGAAGCAGGTCAGTATGTTGAAAAAATCTCCAGTCAGGATTATCTATTGGCGATGGAACAAGAAAAATAACAGGAGCGGTTAATTATGAGTAACGAAAATTCGATTTATTGTCATGATTGTCAAAAGGTATTGAAACACTGGGTAGAAATTCAATTAGTAGATGAACATAACAAACCCGTCGTAAATATGCCCTATACTCTTCACAATCGCCGTGATGTCCGCAAGGGAATGACTGATGGCAATGGCTTAATCCGTGAAGAAAGTCTGACAGCTATTCCCTTAATGTTAGAAATAGCTGCTCAGCCTTTAACCGATGAAATGGAACAGCGGCCACTAAGGATAAAACGCGGAGAAGAACACTCTACTGTCAGGCCAGAAACTGAATCTGCCGGGCACCTTTACCGTTATGTGACTATTGGGGAATTGATAGATAGAATGCCAAATATTGAAGGATGGGAAGAAGAAAAACTACCTGCCTATCATTTCCCTGAACGTTCAATAGTAGGAATCAGTATTGAAGAAATGGACTCCCGTCATATAATAGAAGTTTGCCCATTCCGGGCTTGGTCGTTGTTATTGCATCACCAAAGAGATTATTCTTTGATTAATGCTTATAATCAGGGATTGATGGCTGTTTTAGTTTATGCGGATCTACTGAAAACTGGAGATGATGAAAATAAAAAGGGTATAGGTTCTATCTCGCACTTTTTTACAACGCAGCTCTTAGATTTATCACATATACCTAATCGTATTGAAGATAACCAATTTGAACCAATTGTCTATGATGTTCCTTTCAAAGATCGCTATACTCATGTGGAATTCATTGATACTGAAGACAATTTGGATACCCAGATGTTTTATGTAGCAAACAAAACCGAGTTAATTATTAGTTGGCGTGGAACAGCCAGTGGGACAGATGTTTTGACTGACCTTAAATTTAAACCAAGATGGCTTAGTGAAAATGATTTTGTTTCAAAAGGAAAAGTTCATAGTGGTTTTTGGAATGCATTTATGGAGGTAAATCATAAAACTGCATTATTCGATGTTGATAATGATAAACAAGAGATGCCTGTACTAAATGGCATAAAAGAATTAGCTTTAGGGAAAAAGCTATTTATCTGTGGTCATAGTCTAGGAGGTGCATTAGCATTCCTTCATAGTTCTCAATTAAGATATTACAATCCTTGCCTATATACATATGGTATGCCTAGAGTATTTACTTATAGTGCGATAGAGGAAATTGGAAATTTCATCCATTATAGACATGTCAATAAAAATGATCCTGTCCCACGTCTACCATTTGAAAAAGACATGGATAATTATTTATTTAAATTAGGATTAGATAATTTAGGGTATTCATCAGAAATAAAATCAACTATAATGCCATCCGAACTTGACTCCTTATACAAAACAAAGTCAGAAGAATTATATTTACATCATGGTAGAGTCATACATTTCCATGATATGCACCACATTGAGCCAGTATCCGAAAATACAATAAATTTTATTGCCGTTGGCAATCTCAAAAGAGATATATTCAATTTTTATTCAGCCCCTCATTTATTACCATATGATGAATCAAGCCTATATTATTACCCTGATAATGCACAACCTATAAATGCACACGGAATAACTCCACTAGCTCATCTTAGTGGCAACTACATTAAGAGGATAAAAAATAAACTAATAGAATTATGCATTCCTGAACAGAATAGAATTTATAAAGAACACATGGATGATTTTAAAAAGAAGAAAGATGGCGATAACATGCGAATAGGGAAACATTCACTATCGTATCCGTATTTCATAAAGTTAGAAAAAGAATTAGAAAAATGCTTATTTTCCAATAAGAAAAGTGAGGTGGAGCAACGTGCCATCAATATTTATACACATCATGTAAAGATCAAATAAGGGATAAAACATGAATAGAATAAAAATATTAACTATTATTATGTTATCTTTACCTCTGATTGGATGTGATGGGGTTTTAGATGAAAAACTGGATAAATATTCGCCAATCAATCCACAAAATGGAGGCCAATTTATTATGGTATCCAATATCTCTCCATCATATACTAAAACTCATATTACTGCTAAGTACATATCCGATAAATGTACCAGAACGCATTATAATTCAAGTTTTCGTCCTACTGGAAAAGACAGGAGAACAAGAGAAATTAAATGGGATTTATCAGATCAAAATGGTCAAAGATTTGAAACAAAAATTCCTCTTGGTGGAGGTGGTTGGTGTCAATGGGAATTGAGTGAAATCAACATTGGGCTTGCTTATACTCAGCATCCTCTTGCGACAAAAGATACAAACTTTTATGTAAGTGCTATATTAACTGTTTTTATAAATGATGTCACTATAAACCCAAATTATAAAGAAAAATATGAATATAACAATATAAATTACTCTCCTGTTTTCCATACAGTCTATAATAATTCTATAAATTTCCCTTCAATTATATTTTCATCACCACAAAATAAATACAAATATCGCTTATGGATAAAAAAAGGAAATAATGGCTATATTAATTACAATCCAAAAGTAGATAAATTAAAAATCATAAAAAAAACATATGAAAAAGGAGAGTATATTATTGAACATCAAAATATAGAAATAAAAAACAGAACAAATATCGATTCTGATAAAATAGATAAAATGATCACTCCCGAAAAATAGTAGGAGCGCATAGGGAAATTCTCTTTTATTATTTGGCTCATTCTAAATTAAAAAAGGATGAGCCTTCCAGTATGGAAAAGGTTAACATGACAAATAGAAATATTATTTTTGGGGCATTGGTTATATTATCCACTAATGCTTATGCCTCTGAATGGTCTATTGATATTGGTTGTTTTACTTCCAGTGGTAAAAAACCAATAAACATAAAGTTATCTGATATGTATTTCAAAAAAGATAATGCCAGACTTGGTTATGTTAAGTATGAAAATTCCCATATGGCTATACCAATTGCTTTGGTTAAGGAATATTCTGAAATATTAGCTGAGGATAGGCCATATCAGTATACAACTGTATGGAATGAAATGATTCAAGGAAAATTTAATGGTTCGTATACGGTTATTTCACAGGGAGCAAGATACTATGGTCTTACATATATAAATACAAGAGGAAAACAAGTAGATTTTGAGGAAAATTTGTCTGCTTATGACGCAGAAAGAAAAGATTGTATTTGGAAATAACGACCTTATTTAAATTTTTATGTAATCGCTATTTCATGTTAAATGTGACCGCTTAGGCGGTCATTCTGAAATAAGAACGAGAAAAACAATCGACCCATGAAATTTCTCTATAATAAAGGCGCATTATCCTCCCTGCTTGCTGTGTTTTTCATACAAGGATGCGCGAGCGGATCATTCTCTCCACCGATTAATGGCGAGCATATTCATTTTACGGCAACGCTGCCTGATGAATTGGATGCCTTACCCATTTCAGCCATGTATCGTTCTAAAATTTGCCGTAAAGAACGCCGAACCGCGAATATGAAGTCCTATTCTGTGCCGGGTTTTTATCATACCACCTACCCGCTATCCATCGGTCATTCAAATCAAGTTGAGATCAATGTCCCTAAAGAAGGGGGAGGGAAGTGTGATTGGAAACTGAGTAATATCACTTTTGAAGTGAAGCTGAAAGATACATCAACAATTGCGCCTCTTATTGAAAAAAACTTTGGATTTGATACGACATTTGTTATTGATGGTAATGCTCCACAAGTATTCGATGGTGGATATATAAAAAAAACAGGTGATTTAAATGAAGAAATTACTCTATTTCCTTTACTAAGTGAGTCGTTTTTAGTGGGGAGGGGGAAATCATTTAACTTGGTAGGAAAATATGATGTTATGACCTATAAGATGGTTAATGGCAGAAAAATTCATCTTAGTGTCTTATATGAAAAGAATTTTTTAACTCACTGGCAGGGAAGAAAATATAAGGGCGCTGATACATCACTGACTTATCCTGATGGAACAATAATATACAATGGTGATGTAATACCAGACTTTGATAAATTAATGCGTATTCTTGAATCAAGAAACAGCAAACAGACTAAGATGTAGTCATTCAGTCTTAATCTGACAAGCGCCCACTTTGATTTAGTGCCTGTCAGATTAAGCTATAAGGAAAGCACAGAGTGAGATCACGAATGTTATTTAATCAGTATTAATCCATTCGACCCACGAGTTTCGCCATATCCACTGCCATTGATCATTCACCTTTTTTGGTGATAACAGATTTTGACAATAGCAAAAAACAAGTCATTAAAACTGACAAAAGATAAAAAAACCTTCATATATCCTGCCTGTAAACCCTTCTCCAGCTATAAAAACAATCGGCTCAAACCATTAATCCAGTTAATCATACTGACTATTTATAAATAGCATCAGATTAATAATAAATGTTAGCTTTCAATAAGTTAACCATGTGAAATATATTAATAAAAAACTTATCATCAAGGGGAGTTTACGTACCGTGCATTGCACACATCAATCCTAAACTGGAGATTTACTTCATGCGTTTTAATAAAACTACACTGGCTATCCTTCTTGGTCTGGGTCTGTTTCAAGGTGTTGCCCAAGCAGCACCTGTGCTCTCTTTAGATAACACCCACGCAGAAAGCATCGCAGCAACCAATAACGCTTGGGTTGAAATCAATGCCACCACTTTCGAAAATAATATCCACACATTGCAAAAAAAACTGAACAAAGGCACCAAAATGTGTGCGGTTCTGAAAGGTGATGCTTATGGTCACGGGCTTGGCCTGTTGATGCCATCCATCATCAAAACTGGCGTGCCTTGCGTCGGGATCACCAGTAATGAAGAAGCGCGTATCGTGCGTGAAAGCGGCTTTAAAGGGCAACTGATACGTGTCCGCACGGCAGACATCGCTGAAATCGAAAGCACACTGGGCTATGAGATGGAAGAGATGATAGGCGATCTGGATCATGCTAAAGCCATTGATGCGCTGGCCAAAAAACACGGTAAAGAAATTCACGTCCATCTGATGCTGAACACCGGTCTTATGAGCCGCAATGGATTGGAAATGAAAACGGAGCAAGGTAAACAAGAAGCGCTGGAAATCACTCAGTTGCCTAACCTGAAACTGGTCGGCATGATGAGCCACCATGCGTTCACCGGTATGGATGCCATCCGTGACAGTATTAAAAATTTCCAGGAACAAACTGCCTGGTTGATCAAAACAGCCGATCTGAAAAGAGATGAAATCACGCTGCACGCATCAAGCTCTTTTGCCTCACTTAGCATTCCTGAAGCTCAATTCGACATGGCTCGCGTTGGCAGTGCGCTGTACGGCATTCTGACCACCAGCCACCCAGAATTCAAGCCATTGATTGAAGTGAAAACCCGTGTGGCTTCGGTGAAACCTTACCCTAAAGGTAATGGTGTCGGTTACGACAACACTTTCATTCTGAAACGGGATTCCAGGCTCGCTAACTTACCGGTGGGTTTCTCTGATGGCTTTAGCTCTACCCTGTCAAACAAAGCCTATGTCCTGATCAACGGTCACCGTGCTCCCATTGTCGGCAGCGTTTCCATGAACACCGTGATGGTCGATGTCACCGATCTGCCAGACGTGAAGAGTGGTGATGAAGTGGTTATTTTCGGTAAACAAGGCAGTGATGAAATCACTCAGTCTGATATTCAGAAGTGGGGCGGCATGCACGTTGTTGAGTTTTCTTCCATTTGGGGAGAAACCAACCCACGCATCGTCGTGACCACAGATAAATAATCCACGCCCCAAAATGATGGCAGATTGTTCTTTTCCTCCCTCTGGATAAGCTTTGTTTCATTAGCAATGCAAAACAGTTCGTGATCATGATCTCTTTATTTTCACGACAGAACAGCCTAATATCAGTTAAATTACTTTGAAAATAACACCCCTCTCCTTGCGACGCGGGGTGTTATTTTGTATTGAGTCTAATTTGGAGTGTGGTATGACAAAACCTAAAATTATTATCAATGAATTGGATGCCGAACGCTTAGATTCTCTGTTGGAGCAATCTGCATTTGCCAATACTCGCATCGCTGATGCCTTGAATGAAGAATTGGATCGTGCCGAAATCGTGGCTCCGGCAAATATTCCAGCCGATGTTGTCACGATGAACAGTGAAATCCGCTTTATTGATCTGGGCAGCCATGAAGAACGTGTCCGTACACTGGTTTATCCCGCTGCCCTGCAAGACAGCACCCAACATCTGTCCGTCATGGCACCTTTGGGTGCGGCGCTTTTGGGTCTGCGGGTCAATGATGAAATAACGTGGCAATTGCCAAACGGTGAAACAACCCGACTAAAAGTATTGGAAATACTGTACCAACCCGAAGCCGCAGGGGAGTATCACCGCTAATTCTCAGCCAGCTCAGTGACACCGAACTGGCGGCTGTTGATTGAGTATCCCTATTGACCGGCGATACTCATTTCCGGCAGCAACACCGAACCACACTGAATATTGCTGCGTGTTTCGATATCATTGCCGATTGTCACCATATTTGCCCACATCTCTTTCAAATTACCGGCAATGGTGATCTCACTGACCGGATATTGGATCTCGCCATTCTCGACCCAAAAACCGGATGCGCCGCGGGAATAATCCCCTGTCACCGCACTCACGCCCTGCCCCATCAGCTCGGTAACGAGCAAGCCCGTGCCCATTTCACGCAGCAGGCCGGCAAAATCCAGCCCCTGCCCGGCAATGCGCCAGTTATGAATGCCGCCTGCATGACCGGTGTTCACCATGCCCAACTTACGGGCAGAATAGGAAGTCAGCAGCCAAGTCTGCAAAATCCCTTCTTTAACAATGTCACGTGAGGTGGTACGCACACCTTCGCTGTCAAAAGGCGTTGAAGCCAATCCACGCAACAAATGAGGCTGTTCTTCAATCGTCAGCCATGAAGGCAAAATCGGTTGGCCCAGACTATCCAGCAAGAAAGAAGATTTACGATAAATGCTGCTACCGCTGATCGCACCCACCAAATGACCGAACAACCCCGTCGCCACTTCTGCCGAAAAAATAACCGGCGCTTTCATCGTGGATAACTTACGTGCCCCCAAACGGGAAAGTGTACGGCGGGCGCACTCCTGCCCCACCCACTCCGGTGATTGCAGCTCGTCAAAATGGCGACCGAGGGTATAGGCATAATCGCGTTCCATATTGCCATCTTGCTCGGCAATGACACAGCTCGACATAGAATGGCGGCTTGAACAGTAGCTTTGCAGCATGCCATGACTGTTACCAAATACCCGAATACCATAATGGCTGTTGAAACTGCCGCCTTCCGTATTGGTAATGCGCTCATCTGCCTGCAACGATGCCTGTTCCGCACGGGCTGCCAACTCAATGGCCTTATCGGCATCCAGATCAGCGGGATGGAAAAGATCTAACTCCGGGGCTTCAAACGCCAATAATTCTTTATCGGCTGGGCCGGCATAAGGATCGGGGGAGGTATAACGCGCAATATCAATAGCAGCCTGTACCGTGCGGGCAATCGCCTCTGGGCTAAGGTCTGTTGAGGAAGCGCTTCCCTTGCGCTGCTGGTGATAAACCGTGATCCCCAGTGCGCCATCGCTGTTAAACTCAACATTTTCGACTTCACTAAAACGGGTGCTGACACTAATTCCCGTCGTTTTATTGACGGCGACTTCCGCCGCATCACAACCGGCTTTTGCTAATTCCAGAGCATGGGCAACCGCATCTTCCAGTTGCTTACGCTGCTGTGCGATTTGTTGATTGGTAACTATCATTAATTAACCGTAATCCAATGAATTAAAGGGAGAATTCGTCAGAAAAAATGCCTGCTTCCGGTTCGTGATACGAATGCCGGGTGGTAATCAGACAATTTTCCCAGTTACAATACGCAATATTAGGATGTTAACACCCACCGGACGATAGGTCATGCTGCAAAACGTACCTTATCCGGCCTTTTTAGAAGGAAAACAATTATGGCAAAGCAGCCTGAAGATTGGCTCGACAATTATCCTGCTGAAGAGGAAGAAGAAGAGATAATCTGGGTCAGTAAAAGTGAAATCAAGCGGGATGCGGAAATACTGAAAAAGTTGGGCGCAGAACTGGTTGAACTCAGTAAAAACCAACTGGAGCGAATCCCACTGGATGAAGATTTACTGGCCGCCATTACGCTGGCGCAGAAAATCAAACGGGAAGGACGTCGCCGTCAATTGCAATTAATTGGTAAATTATTACGTGCCCGCGATCCTGAGCCGATCACCACGGCATTGGATAAACTGAAAAACCGTCACAACCAGCAAGTCGTTATTTTGCATAAACTGGAAGAACTGCGTGACAAACTGCTCGACAGTGATGCTGCTTTTGAAGAAGTTATTGCACTGTATCCACATACTGATCGCCAGCAACTGCGCGCATTGGTGCGTAATGCGAAAAAGGAGAAGGCAGCCAATAAGCCACCTAAATCCTACCGGCAGATTTTCCAATATCTGAAAGAACTCTCAGAATCCGCTTAATCCTCCTATACCGCCATTTCATTAAGAACTGGCGGTCATTTCCCACTATTCCTTCCTTTTCATGATATTAGCTGGATGAAGTTAACATTCTGGGTTAAATGTTATGGGTTGGTAACAAAAATAAGATAACTTTATGCTTTAATTATTTTCATTCTATTTCCCGACATTCACTCAGCATTTGTCTTATATCCCCGCCCGCATTGGGCGAGGATATAAGGCGTAAAACGCGACAGCGGCTTAATCTGGGGTCGCCTGACTCTCCACATACGCCTTTAACGTTTCAATTGTTGCACCGCCAGCAGTGCAAGCGAAGTATGAACGTGACCACAAGGCGGAGCTTTTACTCTGTCTTGTAAGGTGTGTGTTTTGTAGTCGCAACATGCGAGATGAAACAGCGTTCAAATTATTAACTATGACGCTGATTGAAAGTTTGGGGGGATATGAGATCAGCAAATGAACATGCTCTTGTTCGCCGTCCATTTCAATAAGCTGACACTCCAATTTTACGCAAGCAGATTCAAACGCCTCTTTCAACTGCTCAATCATGACACCCGTAAAAATCTTTCTTCGATATTTCGTTGTGAACACCAGATGTACAACTAGTTTGCTCACACTATGCCTTTATCCAACACAAGAACAAGCTGACTTTTTAATGGCTCAGTTTGGTGCTGTGCGTTTTGCGTATAACAAAGCTTTACATTTAAAGTCCCATATGTACCGCAAGCAGGGTGTCACACTGAACCCTAAGAAAGACATAAAACCCCTACTTGCGGCTGCCAGGAAATCATTCAGCCAGTGCGACAACCGCCAGAAAACAGCAATTAATGGAATAAGGAGCCAGAAACACGGACTTCAAAAAACATAGCCTTCACGCGTATGCCAGCCAAGGCGACGAACCTGCTTTTTCGTCATGTCATGGTCTGGTAACGCGTGATGACCTTATTCATTCTATTTGCTCAAGAAAAGCGCCCCAAAAATTATCAGGCCGTTCCGCCGACGGTCAGGCTATCCAGTTTCAGGGTCGGTTGCCCAACACCTACCGGCACGCTTTGGCCTTCCTTGCCACAGACACCGACCCCTTTGTCGAGCGCCAAATCATTGCCCACCATGGAAATTTGCTGCATGGCTTCAATACCAGAACCAATCAGGGTCGCCCCTTTGACTGGCCTGGTGATTTTGCCGTTTTCAATTAAATAGGCTTCGGACGTCGAGAAAACAAATTTACCCGAGGTGATATCCACCTGACCCCCACCGAAATTCGGTGCGTACAGCCCTCGATCCACACTGGCGATAATCTCTTCTGGCGTGGAACTCCCTGCCAGCATGTAGGTATTGGTCATCCGTGGCATCGGCAGGTGGGCATAGGATTCACGGCGGCCGTTGCCGGTCGGCGCCACACCCATCAGGCGGGCATTGAGTTTATCCTGCATGTAGCCTTTCAAAATGCCATTTTCAATCAGCACGTTGTATTGCCCCGGTACCCCTTCATCATCAATGGCCAGTGAGCCACGGCGCCCTGCAAGGGTGCCGTCATCAACCACGGTACACAGTTCTGATGCCACTTTTTGTCCAATCTGACCTGCGAAAACAGAGGTACCGCGACGGTTAAAGTCCCCTTCCAGACCATGCCCGACCGCTTCATGCAGCAGCACGCCCGGCCAGCCGGCACCCAATACCACAGGCATGGTGCCCGCAGGGGCGGCAACCGCCGACAAGTTGATCAGTGCCATGCGTACCGCTTCGCGCGCAAACTGCTCAGCCAGAACCTGACCATCTTCGGTACGCAGGAAATAGTCGTAGCCATGACGAGCACCACCACCACTGCCGCCACGCTCACGCTTACCCCCTTCTTCCACTAATACACTGACAGAAAGGCGTACCAGTGGACGGATGTCCGCTGCCAATGTACCGTCCGTCGCCGCGACCAGGACTTGTTCATAAACACCCGTCAGGCTGGCATTGACTTCCTGTACACGAGGATCTTCCGCGCGTGCAATGTGATCCACCCGATGCAACAACGCAATTTTTTCTTCCCGACTCATACTCTGCAAAGGATCAACGGTCGGATAAAGTGCCTGATACGCCACTGCACCTAACGTATGCGCAATGCCATTACCCGCTTCCCGCACAATGCTGCGCGCAGCCTGGGCGCTTTGCTGTAACGCATTCAATGTGATTTGATCTGCGTAAGCAAAACCCGTTTTTTCTCCACTGACCGCGCGCACGCCGACCCCCTGATCGATATTATAGGAGCCATCTTTGATGATGCGGTCTTCCAGTACCCATGTTTCATGATAACTGGATTGGAAATAGAGATCGGCATAGTCCAGACGACGTTCCGCCAATTGACCCAGTACAGAAAATAAGTCTTGATGATTCAAATTATTAGCAGTCAGCAAACATTCACTGACATAAGTTAAACTCATATTGATTACTCTTTTACTTTAATTTGTATTCTTTTTTATCAAAGAAGTCAGTTGTGGACGGAAGCGATTGTGTTTCACCACTTTGATCTGCTCACGCATGTGAATCAAACTATCCCGACGGATATTAAGCTGCAATGCGCTGACGGTCAGAGCATTTTTCTTGATAATTTCTCCCCAACCACTCACCGCCATGGTGTGTCCCCAGGTTCTGCGCGTACCGTGTACGCCAACTTGTGCCGGTGCCAAAATAATACATTGGTTCTCGATGGCACGGGCTCTCAGCAATGGCTCCCAATGCGCCTTACCGGTCAAGCGGGTGAAAGCAGCGGGGACAGAAATCAGTTCCGCACCCTGTTCACGCAAGGCCTGAAACAGTCCCGGAAAACGCAGATCATAGCAGATCGTCATCCCCAAGCGCCCCACGGGGGTATCAACCACGGTGATATGTTCCCCACGCTGGTAGATAGCGGATTCATTATAGGCACCGTGTTCATCGTTGATATTGACATCAAACATGTGGATTTTATCGTAACGGGCTTGAATTTCTCCTTGATCATCAAATAACAGACTACTGCTTGTGATACGAGTGGGATCTTCCCGGCTGACCATCGGCATAGAGCCAATCAGCAGCCAAATGCCGTAACGTTGTGCTATCTCGCTCACGGCCTGCTGCATTGGCCCGCTTCCTTGCGTTTCTGCCTGTGCGCGGTAGGTATCAGCATCAGCGAACAACAGCGCATTTTCTGGTGTCAGAACCAGTTTTATGCTTTCTGGCAGTTGCTTAATCTGTTGCTCAATCTGCGCTAAATTGTGTTTAACATTCGTCCCACTGCATAATTGTAAAAGTGCAACATTGACGTTTCTCATGGCCCTTTATTCTCCTTAAGCTGACGTAAAACTTCATCAATTTTAGGCTGTTCGAGGCTGCCCGTTAACCGATAGCGAATCACCGATATCTTGTGCCATAAGGGTCTTAGTGCTTTTGTTGCGGCAAAAATTGCCGCTCCAGCCACAGGGTTGACCGCAAAGGCCGCCGCAACGCCCACCGTTGTCGAAATCTCCGGCGTGATGACCAGTTCCATGCTAATCTGGCGCTTAACTAAATCTGTCTTCCCTGCCGCATTGATGTCCGCCGCCAATCCATCGATGAGAAAGTTATCGGTATACATGACACCCTTTTTTATCGTTGCGTCACCACGAATGGAATCAAAATTGAAATCATTACTGAATGTGTCACTGAAATCCAACTGTAATTTACGCAACAACGCATCAAAACTGATGAGCCTTAATAATTGCCCGGCTCTGCCCCCGCCCAGCTTAGCGATGGCACCTTTTTTCATGTCTGCGGTCAGCGTTCCATTCAGTGTTTTGAGATCAGGCTGCCACGGGACATTTTGCCAGTTCAAATTAAAATCAAATTTGAAAGGCGCATCCACAATCGGCACGATAAAACCCAGATAAGCGGCCATATCGTCGAATTTTTCGCCTGATAACTGCCCTTTAATATAGCTATAGTTTCCGGTACGGTTTTCTCTGGTATTGCTTTCATACCAACGGCCAGAGAGTGTCAACTGTCCAACACTGTTCGCCACTTGCCCGTGGGTCAAAACCAGAGAATCCCCTTCCGGCATAATCGAGCCAGAGACTTTGCCGAGTTTTAATCCGCCAACCCAGCACTCTGCGCATTTGACATCTAATACAGGCCAACTGTTCAAAGCATAATGCGGTGCAGGAGCCTTATCTGACGCTGGTTTTTTGTCATCCATCGCCGAATTTGTCGCAAGCCGGGGATCATAATAAAGATAATCAATGGATGCCTGCATCGGTTTATTCTTTTGAATCAAAAGATGACCATTAATCTCTTTCCCCTTTGCACTCACTTGGATTGCACCATTTTGTTGAACAATATTGAATGTGAGTTGATTCCAGCGCTGTCCAGCCAGATCCAATGAAGGCAATGAAATTTCAAATACATTTGGCAACAGCCACGCTTTACCCTCCGATGATTTCCAACGCAGAGGAGCAAGCAGTGCCAATAACTTTTCACCATCAATGGCCGGTAAGTTTAGCGCCAACAACGATGTTTTCGGCAGAGCAGGCAGCCCATCGCCATCGGTAGAAAAAATACCCCGTTGCAATCTGGCGTGCGTTTCTTCCAGCCTCCACTGCGTATTGAACGCATACCGCTTACCCATTAATCCGTTGACCCGAAGTTGGTTGATATCCCCTTCGGCATGGAGATTAATCTTATTCCATTGCCTCAGCGATTCTGTGTCCAGCGTGGGTAATTTACTGTTCAGACGTGATAAATCTGCATTAAGCGCAACACGATATTGCAGGCCTTTTTTTGCCGGTAACTCATTTGCCGATGACTGATCAGAAGGCAGCAGAATATTCACATCTCCCTGCCAGTTCAGCGTGCCAGATAGCGTGTTCCGGATCTCCACAGGAAGTTCCGGTAATGCTTTTGCCGCCCAATGTGCATCCAGTTTCACATCGACCTGATAATGTTTTGCCAAGTCTTGGGTAGAAAATTTCAGCGATAAGGGATTGCCCAGCCAATTAGCGGATAATGCTTCACTGTTTAACTGACCATTATCAAAGCGAAATTTGCCATTAAGGTGCGCCATCTTACTGTTCAATGGCTTAATAAACAGATGCGTATCTTTCAGCGCGACTTCTCCGCTCGCTGCAATGTCTCCATGCTGCAAGGGGATGTTCAGGTGGAGCTTACCCTCTACCCGACCATCAAGCTGTAAATTCTCTAACGCGCGACCAATCGTATCCGCCATCGGACTTTGATTGAAGTAATGATGGATACTCTTCCCATCCCCAAATAATGCCGCATCAATAAACAACTTATGCTTGCCATAATCGGGGATCACTGCCGATACTTGAGTCGCCTTTACTTTTCCCAAATGCGCGTTCTGTGCCAGCATCCACAACCCGTTATTCTGGAAATTCAGATCAATATTCAAATTAAACAGCGCCGGCCAATTGGGTTGGTATTGAAAGGTTGCCTGGCTTACGGGCACAAGCACCTGAAATTGACCGTTGTTCTGTTTAAACGGGAAATCATGAGGGTCACCGCGAAAAACCAACGTCGCATTATCGACCTTTCCCTTAATCAAGGAAGCAGTCAAATAATCTGTCAGAGATTCCCCCATCAGGGTTCTGGGAAAATAGCGCCATGCTTCACCCAGATCATGAGCCCGAATCCCAGCTAACATAGCCAAAACAGGGGGTTGGTTGTGAGGTTTCTGGTAATGGAAATTCCCATTGATCCAGAGCGACCTGGCCTGCAAATCCAGCCCTTGACTCCACACCTCCATGCCATTTTGCCCCTTTCTCCAGGCGATCTGCCCTTCGCTGCGGGCAATATCCAGCGGAGCCTGAAACATATTGCCATAGTCAATGGTACTGTTTTTCAATGCAAAATTGACATTTCCCCACTGCTTATTACCCGCTAACTTGCCACTGAAATGGCTGATTGAAGGCAGTTCTTTCCAATGTAACCAGCTGACATCCCGCCATTTCAGGCGAACGCCCATCTCATCGGGGAGCGCGGGGGTGATATCGAGGGCAAAGTGATCGATCATGCCTTTCGGCTGTCGGTGCTGCCAATCCTTGACAGTCTCTGATGTCACAAAAGCGGGTGTCATAAAAGAAAGTGTCGGCAATATTCCGTTCAAATATTCAAGCCGGATATTTTCGGCTCGAATACGCCAGTGATCGTTACCCTGATATTCGTGGGACTGCTTGACATACAGGGTCGAGAGCTTGCCCTCTGGCCACGGTTGATCGTCAGTTTTCAGGCTGGCCAGATTGGGGACTTCAAACAACCACCCTTCGCCCTGACGGCGCATCTGCACCAGAAAATCACTCACGGCAAGTTGATGTTTTTCATTGCCGACGTGCCAGTTGACGCCACCGTGCCTGAGCTGCAAACGCCCGCTATCAATTCGCCCTTCCTTCAAGGTAATCCAACTGGCTAAGCTGAAATGGGCATTCTCCAAGCCGGTGTTGTCCTTTAACCAACGACTTAACCACAGCCGCATATCGATATCATCAGCCTGCAAATAAACCGTGCCGTTATCCAGCATTCCGTTGCTATCTTTCAGGTCAAATTTCACCTGCACAACCCCTTCTTGCCCATTAATCGAAGAGAGGTTGACGCTGCCTTGTGCCCGATGGCGGTTATCTTGATTCAGCCACGTTAATTGCGGCAATCGCAGATCGGCTTTTTCACCCGATGGGGTCAAAAAGGTTAAGCGGCTGTCATGCAGGTCAAAATGATTGAGTTGTTCGAGAAACAGCGTCGAAAGGCTATCTGGCTGAGAAAGCCGATTTTCGCCGCCTTCGCTAAACAACGCTTTATTGTAATTGACCTGAAGCTGGTAAAAAGAGAGATCACGAAAATGCCAGCGCCGTTGTAACAGGGAACGCCAGACATCCAAAGCAAGGGTGATCTTTTTAGCATGAATATCGACATCTTCCGTTTTCGCACTGATATCACGAATTTCCAGACGGGGGCCAAACGTTTCCCAATGACCGTTGATATCCCCCATCTTGACAGGAATGCCCGTCACGTCAGCCATTTTTTCGGCTAATTGCTGACGATATTCATTGATATGTGGCAGGAAAAAACGTAACCCGCTGACAAGCAAAGCCACAATGATAATGACTATTGCGGCTGTCGCTAATAATATCCCCGGCAGTCGCTTCACGCATTTCTCCTTGGTTGTCAGCGCTATTGCTCTACATCATAATAACGTCAAATTGCTCCTGGCTGTAACGCTGCTCTGTCTGCACTTTGACCTGTTTACCTACAAAAATTTCGACTTCTGCCAATGCGTGGGATTCATCCCCTTTCAGGACTTCGCTGACAGTGGGAGAGGCATAAACCAGAAAACGATCCGCATCAATGGCACGATTGACACGGACAATTTCACGCAAGATTTCATAACAGACGGTTTCGACGGATTTTACCGTGCCGCGTCCCTGACACGTTGGGCAATGATCACACAGAATATGTTCGATACTTTCCCGTGTGCGCTTGCGCGTCATCTCAACCAATCCCAGTTGTGAAAAACCATTGATGGTTGTTTTCACCCGATCTTTGCTTAATGCCTGTTCGAGGGAAGCCAAAACACGGCGACGGTGTTCTCCATTACCCATGTCAATAAAATCAATGATAATGATGCCGCCCAGATTACGCAGCCTTAACTGCCGGGCGATCGCCTGTGTGGCTTCGATATTGGTATTAAAGATAGTCTCTTCTAAATTGCGATGCCCAACAAAAGCACCGGTATTAATATCGATGGTCGTCATGGCTTCCGTCTGATCAATAATCAGATAGCCACCTGACTTTAATTCTACTTTACGTTCCAGCGCCCGCTGAATTTCACGTTCCACGTCATACAGATCGAAGATCGGCTGATTTCCCTGATAATATTCCAGTTTCGCGTTCATCTCAGGAATATATTCATCAATAAATTCCTGTAATTGGACAAACGTCTGGCGGGAATCAACGCGAATGCGGTCGAGGGAAGCGCCAACAAAATCGCGCAAAACACGCTGCGCCAGTGCCAATTCCCCATAAACCTTGTTTTTGGTGATATTGCGTTTTTTACGTTCAATCACCTTACTCCACAGACGCTTCAAAAATGCTGCATCCTGTGCCAGCTCTTCGCTTCCCACCCCTTCAGCCGCCGTGCGGATAATAAAACCGCCATGCTCATCACAATACGCCATGACGATGCTTTTCAGGCGTTCACGCTCTTCTTCGCTCTCAATACGTTGTGAAACACCCACATGGGATGCCCCCGGCATAAACACCAAATAACGTGACGGTAAGGTGATATCCGTTGTCAGACGGGCACCTTTGGTTCCCAGCGGATCTTTTACGACCTGAACCAGTAAATCCTGCCCCTGACGCACCAATTCGCCAATGTCTCTGACATGGAAATTTTTCCGCTCTTCACCCGCAATACATTCCGTATGCGGCACAATATCCGAAGCATGCAAAAAAGCGGCTTTCTCCAGCCCGATATCCACAAAGGCCGCCTGCATACCAGGCAGAACCCGGCTCACACGCCCTTTGTAAATGTTCCCGACAATGCCTCTTTTAGCTTCCCGTTCAATATGCACTTCTTGCAAGATACCGCCGTCAATATAAGCAACCCGCGTTTCGGATGGTGTTACATTGACTAATAACTCTGCTGTCATGAATAATCCTTCCCATCTGCTAACGCTAAAAACCGTGTGATTAATTCATGGGTTTCCACCAGTGGCAAGCCGACAACAGCGTGGTAACTGCCATTAATTTTTCTGACAAAACAACCGCCTTTACCTTGAATGCCATAAGCGCCGGCTTTATCCATTGGCTCCCCAGTGGCGATATATTCCTGTATTTCCGGTTGGGATAACTGGCGGAATATCACATCCGTAATGACTATCTCGCTCAAGGTATGTTGACTGCTCGATAAAGCAACAGCCGTCATCACTTGATGGCACTGACCTGACAAAGCATTAAGCACTTTTGCAGCGTGTTGCTGATCGCGTGGTTTCTCTAAGATACGGTTATTCAAGACAACAATGGTATCCGCCCCCAGAACGGGGTGATCGTGTGGCGCAATGGCGACGCCGGCTCGCGCTTTTTCTCTGGCCAGCCGGGTAACATATTGCTGTGGAGACTCCCCTTCACGCCATTTTTCTTCGACCTGAGGTGCCAGGATTTCAAAGTTAAAATCCAACAATTCCACCAGCTCACGCCGTCTTGGTGAGCCAGAAGCTAAGTAAATGGTTTTCATCGTGAATAATCCTTAGGAATCTATCTCATCAGCTATTTTTTGTTAGGAGACTACGTTAACGAATTGAAAATTGACGACGGATTTTCCGCATTAATAGGAATAGCCAAGGCCAGAGAATACCATTAACCACCCCATTCCAGAACACTTCCGGATGAAAGAGGGGTTTTAGTAGCAAAGCATGGACCAGAAAAACGCAGAGGTTCATCAATGTTGAAAGCCCCACCACAACCAGCGCTTGCTGCCAAAGCGCCATATTGCGGATAAGCTGGAATTTGAAAGCAACCAGAAAGCTGATAAGGCTAAATGCCAGGGCATGTGCGCCCAAAATACTGCCGTGCAACAGGTCAGTAATCATTCCCAAGACAAAGCCTGTACCTACGCTGACGCGATGAGGAAGCGCCAGCAACCAGTAAATTAAGCACAGCATCAATAAAGTGGGCCGAAACATAAAGAATTGCTCCGGCCACGGCATAATCTGTAGCACGATTGCAATCAGGAAAGATAACCAAATGACCCAAAGTCCTTGGCTATGGTATTGACTCATTGATGATTTCCTGTAGCGGGTGATGACGGTTTCGATATCGGTTTTTCCGCTGATGTTTCTTTTTCTACGGATTTGGGTGCCGGCAATTGCGGTATCTCATTTGATGGGTTTGGCAACACCTGTGGTAACATCTGCATCAAACGTTCATTGGCCGCCCGATAGACTTCCGAAGGGGGTAACGGTTCCGACGGATTATTATCAGCCCCCCATAATAGCAGTAAATAGCGCAAGCGCCGCAATTCCGCCAATGGACGGGCATGAATGACCGCATGGGCCCGCTGGTTATCAATTTTGACAGCAGAAACAACAGCCACAGGATAACCTTCAGGAAAACGCCCCCCCAATCCCGATGTCACCAATACATCACCGACGCGGATATCAGTATCACTTGGCAAAGGTTCTAGCAGAAGATCATCCGTACACCCTGCCCCATTCGCGATAACCCGAATATCATTGCGCAAAACCTGCACTGGAATGGCGTGAGAGGGATCGCAAATCAGCAATATCCGGCTGCTCAACTGACTCACGGCAGTAACCTGCCCCACCACACCCCGATCACTGATAACCGGCTGCCCTTCATACACTCCCTCTTTCGCCCCTTTATCAATGACAATTTGTTCCCGATAGGGGTCCATCCCTCCGGAAATCACCTGCGATACCATCATGTGTTCATCATTACGCAGAGGCGACCCCAGTAATTCACGTAAACGGGAGTTTTCTTGTTTCAGTTGCCCCAACAGCAACAATTTACTGTCCTGTAACCGCAATTCGTTACGCAGGGTTCTATTTTCCAGCTCAAGATGATTACGGCTGGCAAGGGATTCTGAGATGCCATCCAAAAACTGGCGTGGTCCGTTGGCAAGAAAGTAAAAAGGACTCACAGCCGTATCCATGTAGCTACGGACTTTATTGAAAACACCAAGGCGGCTGTCTACCACAACCAAAATAATGGCAATAATGATAGCAAAAAAGAGTCGTAGTTGCAGAGAAGGCCCTCTGCTGAAAATCGGCTTCATAAATGGCGTATTATCGGGCTGTGTTATCTTATAAAGGGTAAAACCCCGCAACGGTCAGCAAGGAGGCTGCGATAAAGCTTATCCACCTCCCAGCTCGCAGAGTGACTTTCAGTCTTCGCTGAACAGATCGCCGCCGTGCATGTCGATCATCTCCAGTGCCTTGCCACCACCACGGGCAACACAGGTCAGTGGATCTTCAGCAACAATAACAGGAATGCCGGTTTCTTCCATCAACAAACGGTCAAGATTACGCAATAACGCGCCACCGCCCGTCAGCACCATGCCGCGCTCAGAAATATCAGAGGCCAATTCTGGTGGACACTGTTCCAAAGCAACCATCACCGCACTTACAATCCCCGTTAAGGGTTCTTGCAGTGCTTCAAGAATTTCATTGGAATTCAGCGTAAAACTGCGCGGGACACCTTCCGCAAGGTTACGGCCACGCACTTCAATTTCCCGTACTTCATCCGTGGGATAGGCAGAACCAATTTCATGCTTGATGCGCTCTGCCGTTGCTTCCCCAATCAGGGAGCCATAATTGCGGCGCACGTAATTGATGATAGCTTCATCAAAACGGTCACCACCAATACGTACCGAAGAAGAATAAACCACGCCATTCAGGGAGATAACCGCCACTTCCGTGGTTCCCCCACCAATATCAACCACCATTGAACCCGTTGCTTCGGAAACGGGCAAACCTGCGCCGATGGCGGCTGCCATGGGTTCTTCAATCAAAAAGACTTCCCTGGCGCCTGCGCTTTGGGCAGATTCACGAATGGCACGACGCTCAACTTGGGTCGCACCAACAGGCACACAGACCAACACGCGCGGACTTGGGCGCATGAAACTGTTGTTGTGAACCTGTTTGATAAAATGCTGTAGCATCTTTTCGGTAACATAAAAATCAGCAATGACCCCATCCTTCATGGGACGGATAGCGGCGATATTACCCGGCGTACGTCCCAGCATCTGCTTTGCTTCCAGCCCTACTGCTGCAACACTTTTTGGTGAACCAGCCCTGTCTTGACGAATGGCAACGACAGAAGGTTGATCCAATACTATTCCTTGGCCTTTGACATAAATAAGGGTATTGGCAGTACCCAAGTCAATGGACAAATCGTTGGAAAACATGCCACGAAATTTCTTTAACATAACGAAAGGATAATCCTGCAAGCCGGGGACGGAGATTGTCCGTCTACTCTACCAACCACATGAAGCAGCGACAAGGCGCATAATTAACTACTTTTACTACTTCAATAAAAGTGGCTACGTTATTCACATCAGAAATACGGTATTCTACGTTACTTTTCTCTAACGGAGCAGAAAAAAACTGCATAAAAATGGGTTAATTTCACCGATAATCTCATCACTGCCCCCCAAAATCAGCCAATACACAAAAAAAACACATTTGTCGTACATATTGAGATACGGCCACCCCGCTTTTCAAGCCTCATGCTGCCTTGCACCATTTCAGTCAGCTCAACCAAGTTCCAACGCGGGATGGAGTGCATTAATTATAAAAGCAATAGATGAATTTAGTGAGATTAGGAATAATAGTTGAAATCCTATATATTATTATCTTTTCCAATGCCATCCTGAACAAAAATAAGTAACCACCGTTTTACCACCCTCTATCACAATATTATTGCCTGCCCATTTCAGTACGTCAGATTTTATCTATATTGTGGTGAAGAAATTTGTGGTGAAGAAATTTGTGGTGAAAAAATATTGTAGTAAAAAAATATTGTGGTGAAGAAATGGTGGTGATGCCAGACACAAACAGGTAATGATATCAGCTAGATACCTATCAAGAGAGAGTTATCATGAAAGCCTTATTACTGGAACAACACGAAACATTATCAGCATCTGTTCAAGATATTGATGCGTCTCAATTGCCATCGGGTAATGTGGTCATTGATATTCATTGGTCAACACTCAATTATAAAGATGCTCTTGCGATTACGGGCAAGGGGAAGATTATCCGCCAATTTCCCATGGTGCCCGGGATCGATTTTTCGGGTGTTGTCCATCATTGTGAAGATCCCCGTTTTCACGTCGGGCAACATGTTTTGCTAACGGGCTGGGGGGTGGGAGAAACACACTGGGGGGGACTGGCAGAACAAGCGCGGGTATCGGGTGAATGGCTGACCCCCTTGCCGCACGCATTAACGCCCCGACAAGCCATGATCATCGGCACGGCGGGCTTTACTGCCATGTTATGTGTCATGGCGCTGGAACAAGGGGGGGTAACGCCTGACAGTGGAGAGATTGCCGTGACGGGCGCCAGTGGCGGTGTTGGCAGCACGGCAATCACCTTGCTGTCACAACTGGGCTATTCCGTGACCGCGATTAGCAGCAAACCCGACAGTCGAGATTACCTGCTCTCACTGGGGGCAAATACGGTTTTGCCTGCCGGTGACTTCAACCAACCATCACGCCCGCTGGAAAAACAGCGTTGGGCAGGTGTGATAGATACGGTTGGCGGCGTAACATTGGCAACATTGCTGGCCCAAATCCATTACAACGGCACGGTGGCGGCCTGTGGCATGGCCAGTGACAGCCAGCTTCCCACCAGTGTGATGCCGTTTATCCTGCGTAATGTTCGCTTGCAGGGTGTGGAATCTGTGACGGTTCCGGCCGCAAAACGCCCTGCCATTTGGCAGCGATTGCAGAAGCTGCTGCCGGAAGCCTTTTATCAGCACACCGCCAATGAAATCACACTCGAGCAAGTTATCGAATACGCCAATAAATTGATAAACAATCAAATTACGGGCAGAACTCTTGTGAAGATGCGCTGATAAGACCAGTATTTTGCTGCTAAATGCCACGATATGTTTATAATGTCGGGCTTTATCGCCAAATTTACAATTCTAGATATCAGAAAGAGATGACAAACCGTTAACATCGAGTTATCTTGGTCGATTGTTGACAGATTGCCGGAGATACCCGCACAATGGCAGATAAGTTTCGCATTTTACTCTTGAATGGCCCCAACCTGAACCTGTTGGGAACGCGAGAGCCAGAGACCTACGGCAAGTTAACGCTTGATGACATCGTTAACAGACTGTCAAAACAAGCTCACCAATCGGGAGCTGAATTATCCCATCTGCAATCCAACGCAGAATCTGAATTAATTGAGAGAATTCATTCAGCGCGAGGCAATACGGATTTTATTTTAATTAACCCTGCGGCATACACGCATACCAGCGTGGCATTGCGCGACGCACTTCTGGCGGTCGATATCCCATTTATTGAGATTCACCTTTCCAACGTGCACGCCCGCGAACCATTCCGCCACCACTCATATCTTTCCGATATTGCAGTCGGCGTAATCTGCGGGTTGGGAGCGGATGGTTATCGTTTCGCATTACAGGCAGCGGTCAACCGCTTGTCAACATCCAACTAATTGACTGAAAAAGTACGGAACCACACTCATGGATATTCGTAAGATAAAAAAATTGATCGAGCTGGTTGAAGAATCTGGCATTTCTGAACTGGAAATTTCTGAAGGTGAAGAGTCAGTACGCATCAGCCGGACAACGGTAGCCACGGCAATCCCTGTGACCCAGCAATATATTTCTGCACCTGCCCAGCAGCCAGTGCATGCCGCAGCGCCCGCAGCACCCGCCATCGCTGACAGATCGGCTGAAATCAGCGGTCACATCGTTCGCTCCCCAATGGTGGGAACGTTCTACCGTTCACCCAGCCCAGATGCGAAACCTTTCATCGAAGTCGGCCAGCATGTGAATCAGGGCGAAACCCTGTGTATCGTTGAAGCCATGAAAATGATGAACCAGATCGAAGCTGACAAAACAGGTGTCGTGAAAGCGATTCTGGCTCAAGACGGTCAACCGGTTGAATTCGACGAGCCATTGGTCGTCATCGAATAACGAGGCGCACCCCATGCTTGAAAAAATTGTCATTGCTAACCGCGGTGAAATTGCACTGCGTATCCTGAGAGCCTGTAAAGAACTTGGGATCAAAACCGTAGCGGTGCACTCTGCGGCAGATCGTGACCTGAAGCACGTCCTGCTGGCGGATGAAACCGTCTGCATCGGCCCTGCTGCCTCGGCAAAAAGTTACCTGAATATTCCTGCCATTATCTCTGCGGCGGAAATCACTTGTGCGCAGGCCATCCATCCCGGTTATGGCTTCCTGTCTGAAAATGCCGACTTTGCCGAACAAGTCGAGCGTTCCGGCTTTATTTTCATCGGCCCGAAAGCAGAGACTATCCGTTTGATGGGCGATAAAGTTTCCGCTATCAGCGCGATGAAAAAAGCGGGTGTTCCTTGCGTTCCCGGCTCTGATGGCCCATTGGGTGACGATGCCGAGAAAAACAAAGTCATTGCCAACCGCATCGGTTATCCGGTGATCATCAAGGCATCCGGCGGCGGCGGCGGTCGTGGTATGCGCGTTGTCCGCAGCGACAAAGATCTGGAACAATCCATCGCCATGACCCGCGCAGAAGCCAAAGCCGCGTTCAACAACGACATGGTCTACATGGAGAAATTCCTTGAGAACCCACGTCACGTTGAAATTCAGGTTTTGGCTGATGGTCAGGGTAATGCGCTCTATCTGGCTGAACGTGACTGCTCCATGCAGCGCCGCCACCAGAAAGTGGTGGAAGAAGCGCCGGCACCGGGCATTTCACCAGAGCTGCGCCGCAGCATCGGTGAGCGCTGTGCCAATGCCTGTCTCGAAATCGGCTATCGCGGAGCGGGTACCTTTGAGTTTCTGTACGAAAACGACGAATTCTACTTTATTGAGATGAATACCCGTATTCAGGTTGAACATCCCGTGACTGAAATGATCACCGGCGTTGACTTGATTAAGGAACAGTTACGTATTGCCTCTGGCCTGCCGCTGTCCATCAAACAGGAAGACATCGAAATCAACGGTCATGCGATCGAATGCCGTATCAATGCGGAAGATCCGAAAACCTTCCTGCCAAGCCCGGGCAAGATCACTCATTTCCACTCGCCGGGTGGGTTTGGAGTGCGTTGGGAATCCCATATCTATGCAGGCTATACCGTACCGCCTTACTATGATTCGATGATCGGTAAATTGATCACTTACGGCGAAACCCGTGACGTGGCCATTGCCCGCATGAAGAATGCACTGGCTGAATTGATCATTGATGGCATCAAGACCAATATCGACCTGCAACTGGCCATCATGAATGACGAGAACTTCCAGCAAGGTGGCACCAATATCCACTATCTGGAGAAGAAACTGGGCTTGCAGGATAAGTAAGTCTTCTTTCTAACGTTCAGGCAGCATTGCCTAAAATCAATAAAATCCCATCTTTTACCGGTGGGATTTTTTATTTAATCCGCGTTCAAAAACACCCGATAAATATTTAAATGAATATGGACATACTGACTTCCAAAATAACAACTTAACCAAAAGACAAAATACATACGACCTTTTAAAAAATATTATTTCATTGAAAATCAAGACAGTATTCTGATTTAATTCTTATTTCCACAACACATTTTTCCCCTGAATAAATCCGCGCATTACCGTACAATTCCCTCCCATATTGTTTCATGTAAATTACTCGGAGAACGGATGGACGGACGATTTGTTCAATCCAACAAAGAAGCACGCTGGGCAATATTCCTGACATTGGCTTATCTCGTTGGTTGGCTTCTGTGTGCTTATCTACCCAGTGATGCCATCGGCATAACCGGGCTGCCCCGCTGGTTTGAACTGGCTTGCCTGCTGCTACCCATCTTATTTATCATCCTTTGCGGGTTGATGGTGAAGTACCTGTTCAAGGATATTCCGCTGGAGGATGGTGCGCTGGAGGATCGTACACTGGAGAATAGTGATGCAAAGTGAAGTGATTCTGCCGCTCGTGGGATATCTGGCATTAGTTTTCATGCTCTCAATCTATGCTTATCGCCGCCGGCAAACCGGTGAATTCCTGAATGAGTATTTTCTCGGCAACCGTTCCATGGGCGGTTTCGTACTGGCCATGACCATTACCGCCACCTATATCAGTGCCAGCTCATTTATTGGCGGCCCCGGTGCCGCGTATAAGTATGGTATCGGTTGGGTGCTGTTATCACTGATCCAACTGCCTGCGATCTGGCTCTCACTGAGCGTATTGGGGAAAAAATTTGCTATCCTCGCCCGCCGTTACAATGCAGTCACACTCAATGACATGCTCTATGCCCGCTACCAGAGCCGCTTTCTGGTCTGGTTTGCCAGCATAAGCCTGTTGGTCGCTTTTGTCGGTGCAATGACCGTGCAATTCATTGGCGGGGCACGTTTGCTGGAAACCGCAGCGGGTATCCCTTACGATACGGGGTTACTGATTTTTGGTGTGTCAATTGCCCTCTATACCGCATTTGGCGGTTTTAGGGCCAGTGTCCTCAATGACGCCCTGCAAGGGCTGGTGATGCTGCTGGGAACAGTGTTATTGCTGGCAGGCATTATCTACAAAGCCGGCGGGATATCAGCGGCAGTAACTACCCTGCGCACCATCGATCCCAATCTGGTTTCGCCTTATGGTGCCGATAATATCCTCTCTGGGCCATTTATGGCGTCTTTTTGGGTCTTGGTCTGCTTTGGTGTTGTCGGGCTGCCACACACCGCTGTACGCTGCATCTCGTATAAAGACAGCAAGGCGGTTCACCGTGGTATTGTGCTTGGCACCCTCATCATGGCATTCCTGATGTTCGGTATGCACCTTGCGGGTGCCCTTGGCCGGGCCATCATTCCTGACCTGACCATCCCCGACCAAGTGATCCCAACCTTGATGATCACCGTACTGCCTCCTGTTGCCGCCGGGATTTTTCTGGCCGCACCCATGGCGGCGATTATGTCCACCATTAATGCCCAACTGCTACAATCTTCGGCCACTATCGTCAAGGATCTCTATTTAAACCTGTACCCACAACAGATCAGCCAAGAGAAAAAACTTTCACGCCTCTCCAGCTACTCCACCCTGTTTTTAGGCGCATTATTACTGCTGGCAGCCTGGCGTCCACCGGAGATGATTATCTGGCTGAACCTGCTGGCATTTGGTGGGCTGCAAGCCGTTTTCCTCTGGCCGCTGGTTCTGGGGTTATATTGGGAAAAAGCCAATGCCCAAGGGGCGATTAGCTCAATGCTGACCGGTGCGGCAAGTTATACTTTGCTGGCGACGTTCAATCTCCAGCTTCTGGGTTTCCATCCCATCGTGCCATCACTATTGTTAAGTTTACTGGCATTTTGGCTAGGGAATAGGATGGGGAATAAACGCACACAACAAGCTGCTGTTTCTCAATAATTGCGGCGCGATTTAATTTTATACAACAACGTCATTCACAAAACGAGAATTTTTATGCCTTGGATACAATTAAGATTAAACACCACGGGACAACAAGCGGAAGCCTTGGGCGATGAGCTGATGGAAAGTGGCGCTGTCTCGGTCACCTTTCAGGATAGCCATGATACCCCCATTTTTGAGCCTCTGCCGGGCGAGACCCGTTTATGGGGCGATACTGATGTCATTGGCCTGTATGACGCTGAAATGGATATGAAAGCGGTTGTCAGCCAATTGGAGCAGGTTCCCCAACTGGGCACAGGCTTTATCCACAAAATTGAACAACTGGAAGACAAAGATTGGGAGCGTGAATGGATGGACAACTTCCACCCGATGCGCTTCGGTCAACGTCTGTGGATTTGCCCTAGCTGGCGCGAAGTGCCCGAACCAGACGCCGTCAATGTCATGCTAGATCCCGGTCTGGCATTCGGGACAGGCACTCATCCAACCACCTCCCTTTGCCTGCAATGGTTAGATGGCCTTGACCTCACCGATAAAACCGTGATCGACTTCGGCTGCGGTTCAGGCATCCTGGCTATCGCCGCCCTGAAACTGGGGGCGAAACACGCTATCGGTATTGATATCGACCCACAAGCCATTCAAGCCAGCCGGGATAATGCTGAACGCAACGGTGTCTCTGACCAATTAACGCTCTACTTATCTAAAGACCAACCTAAAGACCTCGAATGCGATATCGTGATCGCCAATATCTTGGCGGGTCCACTGCGTGAACTTGCCCCTGTTATCGGTTCACTGCCGAAATCGGGTGGATTATTGGGCTTGTCCGGTGTTCTGGCCAGCCAGGCGGAAGGCGTTGCCCAAGCCTATGACAATGAATTTATTGTCGATCCGATAGTTGAACAAGAAGAATGGTGCCGTATCACAGGGATTAAAAAATAATCACCTGATACCTATTGCAAAGCGAGATTATCCACTAAAATGATCAGCTGAGAGGCTAATTGGTGGTAATCCGCTCTCTTTGTGATTAGAAATATAAGTAATAATAAATTTCATCAATAACATGTAACTACATGTTATTTAAGGGTAATTAAACAACTCAGAGAAAATCAACTGGAAAAAAACCGTTATAAATATCGATTCGCTCAAAGTTTGGCCTTTCATATCTTGTGAAAAATGCGTAATATACGCGCCCTTAGTCACAGTTGACCACTCTTTCTTCGTCTATGCGTATCGGACAATACCAGTTGAAAAACTGTCTTATTGCGGCTCCTATGGCAGGCATAACAGATCGCCCGTTTCGATCTCTTTGCTACCACATGGGTGCAGGAATGGCAGTCTCAGAAATGCTTTCTTCCAATCCTCAAGTTTGGAAGACGGATAAATCCCGGCTGCGTATGGTTCATAGCGACGAACCCGGCGTGCGTTCTGTACAAATTGCCGGTAGTGATCCCGATGATATGGCGGCGGCAGCGAAAATTAACGTTGCCAATGGCGCTCAAATCATCGATATCAATATGGGGTGTCCAGCTAAGAAGGTGAATCGTAAGCTGGCAGGTTCTGCATTACTGCGTTATCCAGAACTGGTTGAAAAAATCCTTTCTGCGGTAGTCAATGCAGTGGATGTTCCTGTCACTTTGAAGATCCGCACAGGGTGGTCACCGGAAGAGCGTAACTGTGTAGAAATTGCCCAATTGGCCGAGCGTTGCGGTATTCAGGCTCTTACGATACATGGCAGGACACGATCTTGCCTGTTTAATGGTGAGGCCGAGTACGACAACATTCGGACAGTTAAGCAGACTGTTGCCATACCAATTATTGCCAATGGTGACATTACTGACCCGCTAAAAGCCAGAGCAGTGCTTGAATACACTGGGGCTGATGCCCTAATGATAGGCCGTGCTGCTCAGGGAAGACCCTGGATCTTTCGGGAAATCCAGCACTATCTGGAAACAGGAGAATTGCTGCCACCGATGCCCCTTGGCGACGTGCAGCGTTTAATGAGTGAGCATATGCGAGAACTGCATGATTTTTACGGTCAAGGCAAAGGAGTTCGTATTGCTCGCAAGCATGTATCTTGGTATCTCAAGGAACATGCCCCTGCTGACCAGTTTCGGCGCACATTCAACGCCATTGAGGATGCCAGCGAACAGCTGGAGGCGTTGGAGGCATACTTCGAAAATTTTTGCGTAAATAAAGAAAAGAGCTGACAGAACTATGTTCGAACAACGCGTAAATTCTGATGTACTAACCGTTGCTACTGTAAATTCACAAGATCAGGTAACACAAAAACCTCTGCGTGATTCAGTTAAACAAGCACTGAAGAACTATTTTGCTCAACTGAACGGTCAAGACGTTAATGACCTGTATGAGCTGGTACTGGCTGAAGTAGAACAGCCACTGTTGGACATGGTGATGCAATACACCCGTGGCAACCAGACTCGCGCAGCACTGATGATGGGCATCAACCGTGGTACTCTGCGTAAGAAACTGAAAAAATACGGCATGAACTGATCCTAGTCCAGTAATATGTTGTTAAAGAAGCACTTTCTCATTTGGGGAAGTGCTTTTTTTGTTTAGGATTACCCCACCGATTACCCCACATAAAAATCCTCAACATAAAGACACGTTGCAAAGCATAAGTACCAGAAAGAAAAATAAAGATGTTTAAAATCGAGGTGTATTCATAGCAATAGAGGGTTGCGAAGCATTTCGTAATAACATCACCGATAGTGCCACCCCACCACCGCCAATAATATTCTGTGAGCAATGAAATGAGGTGACTATTTCCCTGATGTTTTTCTGGCATTAGAATGATTATTTTGATGATTTATCGCGAACTTTACGTTCAATAAAATTACCGTTCATATCAAAATAACGGCTAGGCCAGATTTCAGAGGGATGCATTTCGAGATAGTTAGCAATTATCCATTCGCCTTTCGGCCACGGTCTGCTGAGAGTATTTGCCAGTGTAGATGAACTGAGTCCTGCTTCACGAGAAACAGCCGCTAAGGTTGTACCGCGCTTACGTAATGCAGCAATAATATCGGCTTGATGCCAGTCATTTCTAACGTTATTCATTCCTGCTACCCCTTCCATTAATTAAAATTGATGGTGGCGATTCAGACAGGGTTTGCAATACCGGGAGCTATCGTCCGGCGAGGCCGAAGCCTCCCCCGCCTGAACCGCCATAGAAAAGGCGAACGCAGGCACACTGGTAGAAACATCCTACCAGTGGATAGCTCTACAGGGTTGCAAATCCCTGACCATCGGATTTTGCCGATGGCGGGGCTACTTTAACTGATTGGTTTATCTGGTTCAATAAGCGAATCAGTATAAACGCTTAACTTTTTGCGTTATATGCTGTCCAGATGAGATCTGGTACCTTGCTACTTTGAGTTCAAGCAAATATGATAGTCGGTTTCATGTCCTGAGATATTCGACAAGCATTTTGATAACAAGGACTTAAAGATGAATACGAACAGTGATTTAGATTTGACTAAATTATCTAAAGAGGAATTGATTGAATGCTATGGGAAGTATAAAAATTCAGCAATAACTCACCGTTTATGGTGTCTTGCACATCCTGAAATTCCGATAAACTTTTCTTCTGAATTTGTAAAATTGATAGAAAAATGCGAAAAATTACTCGAATTAAATAGTAATGGTACTTTATCACCAAATATTATCTTAGATGCCTTGATAGATTCAATCTACTCAGATTGCCGGGGTTTGTTCTGTGAAAACGAGAAAAACTCAAAAAATTATACGTTACAGAATTGTTTAAAAATAGCTAATATAAACAATGCAGTAATTCAGATTAATGAAATTATAGATAAAAAGGAGTTCAGTGACGAAGTTGTCAGAAATTACTCTTTCAGGGAATGGGTGAAATTCGTTACGGATAAATCAATAGCTCACAAAGATAATCTAACTGAAGATCAAAGACAAAAGATAAATTATAAATGTAAGTTCTTAAACGACAGTACAAATTTATTAGAATTTCTATACTATCTTATCCAAATTCATATAGTTTACGAAAAGGTTGTAATGCACTTCGGTGAAATCGAATTATATAAATACAATTTGTCTAAAAATTAAATCTGGAATTTAAAACACTCGGTTCCTCAAGGCGAGTGCTCGTAAGAATATATTTTGAATAATTCGCTTAAATTAAGAATTAATTAGCACACAAACAAAGCTATGCTGACTATTTTTAGTTCAAATTGGATTGTATTACATGCAAATTAAGTTCAAAAAAATTCATGCTCTCACCCTATCCCTATAGGGTTTCTATATTCAGAGGCTTTATCGTCCGCCTTGATATGGAACCTGCTAATACTCATGCTTTGTATCATATGTACAACCACTCGATGTGTAACTGCATAACTATATTGCGATATACCCACTTCTCGATTATAGAAGACTGTCAAATAAACTAGAGACTAATCCCAAAAACGTGTGCAATATCTAACCTTTTGAACATTTGATTTCACTAATTCCTATACTGCACAGGTATTAAAAAATCAATCTGTTATCTAAATTCCATCAAATCTATTCAATCTCTGCCGCTGTTCCTCACTCAATCTAAACGCAAACTCTTCATGCTCACTCTGCCATGTGCCAAAGCTCATCAGGAACGCTATTGCAGGGTCAATCTTGTTCGCAGACTTCTTCTTGTTTGGTTTGATATTGGCGTTCGCGTCGGTTTCCATCACCACATTGGACATTGCCCATGCGAGCACCGGATCGCCGTTGTGACGAATGACTTTGCGATTCACAAATACCTCAGCCGATTTAGCCACCGGGCTAAAGC
>NZ_JAQRFJ010000040.1:0-35930 GCF_028599065.1 Xenorhabdus sp. PR6a
ACCCCAAAAACCATTGCAGACGGTGCCCAAACCCAGCATTTGGGGCAACACAATTTTGCTATCATCCGCCATCTGGTCAAAGACATTCTTACGGCGTCAGATGATCAACTCGTTGATGCTATGTACTTTTTAGCCGAGCGAATGAAAACCATTGTCGAACCTACCGGCTGTTTAGGGTTTGCTGCGGCAAAGGCCATGCGGGAACAATTGAAAGGTCAGCGTATTGGCATTATCTTAAGTGGCGGAAATATCGATATAAAACAATATGCCCATTTATTGGAAAATAAATTTCATTAACACTCATTGTTTATCAATTAACATGTCCGATTAGCATGATAAAAAACGGGGTTAGTCATTAGAATAAAGTAAGAAATAATAATGACAGCTCCGGGGAAACTCATCGTAATATAGCCACATTATTAAAATATTACCACTTAACTTCACTCATTGCATGGTTGATAAACTCATCAACAAGTGGTAATCATAACCCAGAAAACTCACCATTGCTGATTAAAGATATCAATATCATTAATGAAATAATATTGAAATATTGAAGAGGTCACTAAAATGAACAGAAATATTATTATTGTTTATGGATTTTCTGGATATAGAAAACATTACCTGGATTATATTCAAAATGCCAATCCTAATGATATTTATATCACTATGGATGATATACTTTATAGCTCAGGAATGCTGATATATGGAGGCGGAAACCTGCTAATAAGATTTAACCATTTTTTTGAAAATAATGGACAAAGTGAATACCTTGTCAACAACAACAAAAAAAAGACAGTTATGTTAATGATTTTTACGAATCAGTTAAAAACAATAATTTCTTTGATCCAAAACTCTGTGAAAACATGACAAAAAAATAGATACAAATACCATAAATTACCTATTTCGCAGCCTTAGTTATTTTTTGAGATACGACTTTTTAAAGGGCAATTATTCCGAATTATCAATCAGTACCACGTTAAATAGGAGAAAAGGAAATGTAACCAAAAAAGGTGACTATAAAGAGTATAAAAATTATCAGGCTGGGTTTCTCGCCAAAAATAATCTTAAACGCCCTAATCCTTTCTCAGCCAATACAAAAAAAGATGTAGTCAACCCTATATTAGAGTATGATAATTACCCTAATCGTTCAAGTGGTAGGTTTATCTCAAATTCTTCTTACGGCCATTATAATATTGGCAATAGAGAATATACCTCTGGCATTTTTAATGCTTTCCATCAAAGTGATAAAGAAGGATTTAAACACCTTCTTAATTTTAAAGATGATATAGATAAACGTGGAAATCGTTATTACCCAGAGAAGGATAAAATTACTGAAAAAGACAGAGAGATGTTCGCACATGGAGATGTCATTACAAATTGTTTTGCAAAGTCTTTTATCCGAAAATTATGCAAATTATCCATTGATTGGGCTGAACTAGAAGCCAGTAAAACAGACTCACCCATAAAGAAAATGATCTTTTATGTAGAAGAACATCCACCCCTTAATATTGCAAAAGTTGATAATATGAATGTACATAACTTCCATCATAAATGGAGACATAGTGATTTCAAGGATATTGGTTCCAACAATAGAAATTTCCCAATTACTTATTCAGAGCTGAAATATGCCACTGAATTAACAAAAAGGAAAACAGATCATCATATAGAATTCGTTTCTTGCGATAAATTTGCTTACGCCAAAACGGTCATTGATAATCTTTAATCTTCTGAAATGGTTTTCATTTTGTCCTGTTCCCGCTTTAACCTCCGCCATAACGTCGTGCGGCTAATTCCCAGATATTCTGCGGCCGCACGTCGATCACCTGAAAATCGCGCTACAACGTCGTGTATTGAAATATTCTTCATTGAAGAAGGGTTTTTAATCAAAGAAGATATTTCAATCTGGGCGGTTTTCATATCGCTGTTGATAGCATGCGTATCAATATGACGCTCAGGTGAGAGAGATAATACCAATGCCGGCGTCAGCACCTGTTCAGGATGAGCGCTCAAATAAAGCGCTGCCCGTTCCATCAAATTGCGCAATTCACGCACATTTCCCGGCCAATGGTAGGCGTGCAATACCTCATGACACTTAGCCAGTTCCGCTATTCGCGATGCAGAAACGGGTAAGTTAAGTGCCGCAAAAGCCCGTTGTAAGTACTCTATCGCCAACAAGCCAATATCATTTTCCCTCTCCCTTAATGCCGGTACATTGATGCGTAATACACTCAAACGGTAGAACAAATCGGCCCGAAAACGCCCTTCCCTGACCCAAGTATCCAAATCACAATGCGTGGCACAGATGATCCGAACATCGACAGCAATCGGACGATATCCGCCAACCCTGACCACGGATTTTTCTTCCAATACCCTTAATAACCGTGTTTGTAACGGTAACGGCATTTCACCAATTTCATCCAGAAATAATGTCCCCCTGTGCGCAATTTCAAATAACCCTGCACGCCCGCCACGCCGTGAACCCGTAAAAGCGCCTTCCTCATAGCCAAACAGTTCAGCCTCCAGCAAAGACTCGGTAATCGCACCACAGTTAACGGCAACAAACGGCCGTGGATGCTTACCCGCCAACTGCCCGTAACGCAAGGCATATTCATGATGAATCGCCTGTGCCACCAGCTCTTTTCCTGTACCGCTTTCTCCCTGAATCAAAACCGTGGCGGTCGAACGGGAATACAGCATAATCGTATTGCGGACATGTTCTATCGCAGTGGAATTTCCCCTGATATCGCTGATTGTGTGCCGTGTACGTAGCTTATCTTCTGTCGGATAAGGCGAAATCGCCGCCTGATTGAGTTTGGTCATGCGCGCTATCTCTAAGGCATCTTGAAATGCTTGTCGAATGGAGTCTGCCGAATAGACAAAAATCCCCACCAGTTCAGCTTCATAAACCAGATCAGTAATCAATCCTGCGCCTACAATCACTTTGATGCCTATCGCCTTCAACGCATTAACCTGCGCCCTGGCATCTTCCTCGGTGACATAACTGCGCTGTTCAATGCGTAAATTGAAACACTGCTGAAATTCCTCTAATGCCGGCAAGGTATCCTGATAAGTAATCACACCGATGCGGGAACTGATTTGCCGGGCGCGCACCAGTGCCTGCATAACATCAAATCCGCTGGCTTTGGCAATAATGACGGGTACGGACAGGCGGCTTTTTAGATAGGCGCCATTCGATCCCGCGCAAATCACAGCGTCACAGTGTTCGGTTTCCAGCCGTTTGCGAATATGTTGAACTGCGCGCTCAAAACCCAATTGAATCGGCGTGATATCCGCCTGATGATCAAATTCTGGGGTAATATCACGAAAAAGGTCAAAAAGCCGGGAAACAGAAACCGTCCAGATCACCGGCCTATTATTTTCTCCTGCGTGTACTGAAGCCATATTTTCTCCCCTATTGCCTGTCAGGCGTTTATCTGAATAGGTTCAGTTGACTGTTTCATTCCTGAAATTTGAAACAAAAATGAAACAAAATGAATTCAGGATGAAACAAACAGTCATTATAGCCCATCGCTAAACCGTCACCACTAATTAACCAAAATTCATTCATCTCATTAATTTAGATAATAAAAATAACGCATTGGTCAGAACTCCGGCTTATCCCCCCTCTGGTTTTAACCATTGGCACAAACCTTGCTTGAATCACAATTAAATACAAATCGGTTTCATTTTGGTAACAATGAGGTTATATATGGCATTTTATTCCGCTGGTTTGGCTTTTCGTCGAGCAATAGAAGCCGAATCTCCGTTACAAGTGGTCGGAACCCTCAATGCAAACCACGCACTGCTGGCAAAACGGGCGGGTTACAAGGCGATTTACCTTTCAGGTGGCGGGGTTGCTGCGGGTTCGCTGGGGCTGCCCGATTTGGGGATCTCGACCCTGGATGATGTGTTGATTGATGTCCGCCGCATTACTGATGTCTGTGACCTACCCCTGCTTGTCGATGCCGATGTTGGATTCGGTTCCTCTGCGTTTAATATCGCCCGCACAATTCGTTCTATGATTAAAGCAGGTGCTGCGGGTGTTCATATTGAAGATCAGGTCGGTGCCAAACGTTGCGGCCATCGTCCAAATAAAGAGATTGTTGCCAAACAGGAGATGGTCGACCGCATCAAGGCTGCCGTTGATGCCCGCACTGATGAGAATTTTGTCATTATGGCTCGCACGGACGCATTGGCAGTAGAAGGGCTGGATGCCGCACTGGACAGGGCTATGGCGTATATCGAAGCGGGTGCCGATATGCTGTTCCCGGAAGCCATTACCGCGCTGCCAATGTATCAGGCATTCGCGGCCAGAACACAGGTGCCTGTTTTGGCTAATATTACTGAGTTCGGGGCCACGCCACTTTTTACTGTCGAAGAGTTAAGGAGCGTCAACGTCGCCATTGCCCTTTACCCCCTGTCGGCGTTTCGGGCGATGAATAAGGCGGCCGAACAGGTCTATACCGCATTGCGTCGCGATGGCACCCAGAAAAATGTCATCGCTATGATGCAAACCCGTAATGAACTTTATGAAAGCATCAACTACTACGATTTTGAACGAAAACTGGATGCCCTGTTTTCCCTGAAAAATAGCAGAGGTGATACTGATGAGTAAGCAAAATACGACAACGGGCGTTTCTGAGCCGGCGTCATTCAAACCGAAAAAATCAGTGGCGTTGTCCGGCGTGACGGCAGGCAATACAGCACTTTGTACCGTCGGCAAAAATGGCAATGACTTACACTACCGTGGCTATGATATTCTCGATTTGGCCGCCCATTGTGAGTTTGAAGAGGTCGCTTATCTGCTTATCCACGATAAACTCCCTTCCCGCGCAGAATTAACCGCCTACAAAAACAAACTGAAATCCTTGCGCGGCCTGCCCAGCAGCGTCAAAGCCGCACTGGAAGCCCTGCCGGCAGTAGCCCACCCAATGGATGTGATGCGTACCGGCGTTTCGGTTTTGGGCTGCACGTTGCCGGAAAAAGAAGATCATAACCTCGCCGCTGCCCGTGATATCGCGGATCGCCTGCTCGCCTCTCTCGGTTCAATCCTACTGTATTGGTATCACTACAGCCATAATGGCCGCCGTATTGACGTTGAAACCGATGACGATTCCATTGGTGGGCACTTCCTCCACCTTCTTCATGGTCAAAAACCGCGCGGATCGTGGGAAAAGGCCATGCACGCTTCCCTGATCCTGTACGCTGAACATGAATTTAATGCGTCCACCTTTACCAGCCGGGTGATTGCGGGCACGGGTTCGGATATTTATTCTGCCATTATCGGAGGGATTGGTGCCCTGCGGGGGCCAAAGCATGGCGGAGCCAATGAAGTCTCCTTCGAAATCCAGCAACGCTATGATAGCGCCGCGCAAGCCGAAGCCGATATTCTTGCCCGTTTGGCAAGAAAAGAGGTCATTATTGGTTTTGGCCATCCAGTGTATACCGTTTCTGATCCCCGCCATAAAGTGATTAAAACTATTGCCTTGCAACTTTCCCAAGAAGCCGGCACCACCCAGATGTATGACATTGCCGGTCGGATTGAATCTGTGATGTGGGAGCACAAGAAAATGTTTCCGAATGTCGATTGGTTATCGGCGGTGTCCTATCACATGATGGGCGTGCCGACGGCCATGTTTACCCCGCTGTTTGTGATGGCCCGTACTTCCGGTTGGGCTGCCCACATTATTGAACAGCGCATTGATAACAAAATCATCCGTCCATCGGCGAACTATACCGGCCCTGAAAACTTGGCATTTATACCGATTGCACAGCGTTAATCACCCGATTCATAAATAACACGATTTAAGGATTGATTATGTCTACCTCTGTTGTTAACCATCGCCCTGACTACGATCAAGTGATTGTGGATATTGTGGATTATGTCATGGACTACACCATCACCTCCCCGATTGCTTACGCCACCGCCCACCACTGCCTGATCGATACCTTGGGCTGCGGGCTGGAAGCACTGGAATACCCCGCCTGCACCAAACTTTTGGGGCCGGTTGTGCCGGGCACCACGGTGCCCAACGGTGCGCGCGTACCGGGAACCCAATTCCAGCTCGATCCCGTTCAGGCCGCTTTCAACATTGGGGCCATGATCCGCTGGCTCGATTTCAATGACACTTGGCTGGCAGCGGAATGGGGGCATCCTTCTGATAATCTTGGCGGTATACTTGCCACTGCCGATTGGCTGTCGAGAAACGCGGTTGCCCGCGGAGAATCTCCACTCACCCTGTGGGAAGTGCTGACAGCGATGATTAAGGCGCATGAAATTCAGGGCTGTCTGGCGCTGGAAAATGCGTTCAATAAAGTCGGCTTGGATCATGTGGTGTTGGTCAAAGTGGCTTCCACGGCAGTGGTTGCCCAAATGTTAGGGCTAAAACGTGAAGCCATATTAAGTGCGGTTTCATTGGCCTGGGTTGACGGCCAATCCCTGCGAACCTACCGTCATGCGCCCAACACCGGTTCCCGCAAATCCTGGGCGGCGGGCGATGCCACTTCCCGTGCCGTGCGTCTGGCACTGATCGCCCAAACCGGCGAAATGGGCTATCCCTCCGCGTTGACCGCCGAAACCTGGGGGTTTTATGACGTCCTGTTCGAGGGTCAACCTTTCATATTCCAGCGTCCCTATGGCTCATATGTGATGGAAAATGTGCTGTTTAAAATCTCTTTTCCGGCAGAATTCCATTCACAAACCGCGGTAGAAGCGGCAATGATCCTGCATCAGCAACTGAAAGCGCACGGCAAACAAATTGACGATATTGCCCAAATCACTATCCGTACCCATGAAGCCTGTATCAGGATCATTGATAAACAGGGGCCTTTGAATAATCCCGCTGACCGGGATCACTGCATTCAATATATGGTGGCTATTCCGCTGATTTTTGGTCGCTTGACGGCGGCAGATTATGAGGATGATATCGCGGCCGATCCCCGCATTGATGCCTTGCGGGAAAAAATAGTCTGTGTCGAGGATGCTGATTTCACCCGTGACTATCACGACCCCGAAAAACGTTCCATTGCCAATGCGTTGACGGTGGTATTTACCGATGGCACGCAACTGGACGAAGTCATTGTCGAGTTCCCGATTGGGCACGCCCGTCGCCGTAAAGAGGGTATTCCGCTGTTAGAAGAAAAATTCAGAACCAATCTGGCACGCCGCTTCCCGCCAGCGCAGCAACAAAAAATTTTGGCGGTATCCCTTGATCTCATGGCATTGCGAGATATTCCCGTCAACGAATACCTCGATTTGTACGTTATATAATTTATATGCCGCTCATCTGCCTATGTAGGAGAGATTATGTCATTCCAAGATTTCTATCAGCATTCCATTGATGATCCCGATACGTTTTGGGCAGAGCAAGCCAAACGCATACATTGGCAACAGCCTTTTGCACAGACGTTGGATCACCATAATCCCCCCTTTGCCCGCTGGTTTTGTGGCGGAAAGACCAATCTCTGCTACAACGCACTGGATCGCTGGCTGGAAAGGCAACCCGATGCCAAGGCATTGATCGCCATTTCAACGGAAACCCATAGCGAGCGCGTTTTCACCTATAAAGAGTTACACCGCGAAGTGAACCGAGCCGCCGCGATGATGTTGTCACTCGGTGTCAAAAAAGGCGACCGTGTGGTGGTTTATCTGCCGATGGTGGCCGAAGCCCTGTTTATTTTGCTGGCCTGCGCCCGAATTGGTGCCATCCACTCGGTGGTCTTTGGCGGTTTTGCTTCTCACAGCCTTGCCAGCCGATTGGATAACGCCGAACCCGTTTTAGTTGTCTCGGCGGATGCCGGTTCACGTGGCGGCAAAATCATTCCTTACAAGCCTCTGCTGGACGAAGCCATTGCGTTAGCCAATCACACGCCACGCCATGTTTTGCTGGTCGATCGCGGGCTGTCTGATATTGATTGGGTGGAGGGCCGGGATGTGGATTTCGCCACATTGCGGCAGAAGCACCTTGATGCCGACGTTCCCGTCACGTGGCTGGAATCCAACGAAATTTCCTGCGTGCTCTATACCTCAGGCACCACCGGAACCCCAAAAGGCGTTCAGCGGGATGTCGGCGGTTATGCCGTCGCGCTGGCAACCTCCATGGCGGTTATTTTTGGTGGTCAGGCGGGCGGCGTCTTTTTCTGTACGTCGGATATCGGTTGGGTGGTCGGGCACTCTTATATTATCTATGCACCGCTGATCGCCGGTATGGCAACCGTCATGTATGAAGGGCTGCCAATACGCCCGGATGCCGGGATTTGGTGGCAAATTGTCGAAAAATACCGGGTCACCAGAATGTTTTCTGCCCCCACCGCAATCCGCGTCCTGAAAAAATACCCGACGGATTGCATCGCCAACTATGATATCTCATCGCTTGAAACGCTCTATTTGGCGGGGGAGCCGCTGGATGAACATACCGCCCGCTGGATTGCCGAGACTATTAATGTGCCGGTGATTGATAACTACTGGCAAACTGAAACCGGCTGGCCGATTATGGCCATTGCGCGGAGCTTAGACGACAGGCCAAACCGTTTTGGCAGCACGGGTTTTCCCATGTACGGTTTTAACGTCAAACTGATCAACGAACTGACCGGCCAAGAATGCGGTGCCAATGAAAAGGGCATGCTGGCGATCAAAGGCCCGTTGCCTCCGGGCTGCATTCAGACTATTTATGGCGACGATAGCCGTTTTATCAACACCTACTGGAAACACTTTGACCAGCAAGTTTATTCGACATTCGACTGGGGGCTGCGCGACAGCGACGGTTACTATTTTATCTTGGGGCGTTCGGATGATGTGATTAACGTCTCCGGCCACCGTTTGGGGACTCGTGAGATCGAAGAGTGCATCGCCAGCCATGAAGATGTCGCCGAAGTTGCCGTCATTGGCATCAAGGATGACGTCAAGGGGCAAGCCGCTGTGGCTTTTGCGGTGCTCAAAGAAGGGCGGGAAATCCAGAGCGCTGACCATTTTGCAGCGTTGGAGAAAGCGTTAATGGCCTTGGTGGATAAAAAAATCGGCAGCGTTGGGCGCCCGGCACGGGTCTATTTTGTCACGCAATTACCGAAAACCCGTTCAGGAAAAATGTTGCGCCGTACCATGCAGGCCATTTGTGAAGGGCGGGAACCCAAAGATATCGCCCTGATTGAGAACCCCGCTTCATTGGAAGCCATCCGGGACGCCATTTCCCATTAAAAAACGGATGAAAGGTTGTTTTCTACACAACCCTTCTTTTGTTTAACCCTCATTTAATGTCGCAGGGTTATTATATCTGCGTACTACATTTTCCCAGCTACTTTTACCCATTCCCGCTCCGTTTCCTACACGGAGCTTTTTTTTGGGAAAACTGACGGCATTTAGAGGATATTCTCTGGCTTATTGCTTCTGATGCATCATATAACGGTACAGGCGAGCCGCTCTCTCTGGCGGTAATGCAAGAAATCGTTTATTGATATCAACAAGCAGCTCGCAGCCTTTCTCTTTATTCGCATTGACACTTTGAACAGAATCTAACAAGGCAATATCGTCACCGTATTGATGCACCATCCCAAGCATAATGGTTTCTAAATCTTGCAAGGCAAGGATATAATCTTCGGCGGAGGATTGATATTGTCTCTCACTATAAGAGGCGATAATCATCTCCCGGTCAATTTGACTCCGTTCGAGATACAATGCTTTTGGCAACGATTTTGCTATATCCAGAAGATCATAAATATTTTTATTCATCTCTGGCAGCGCAAACCTAAGACATTTTTCAGCACTCTCTTTCTGTAAATGTTCCAGTTGTTTTACGATTATGTTTATATGAGAGAGAAGTTCTTTATCAGGAGCAAATAAAATACGCTGATTGGTGAGTGAGATGATTTGATTAGCCACTTCACCATAAATAATATCATGGCCTTTACCTTCTTTTTGTAAGGTCATAATTTTCTGTTTAAATTCATCATAAAGTTTCGGATCTTTATGCTTAATAATCAGAAAAAGAGATTCATCCCCTTTTGATATGACAAATTCTGTCCCCTCAACACCAAACCCTTTATTACTGCGCAATACTTTAAAATCAAATAAATTCCAACCCACCGTGGCAATAATAAAAATGACAACGGCGATTGCTTTACTTATTCTGCCTCTTTTCTGTATAATCCAGAGAATAGCACCCACCAGCCCACTAAAGATTCCACTAAAAATAATGTGTTCCCAAGCCATCCGTTATCCTTTCTGTTGCAGAAAATGAAAAAACACATTATGGATAAAAACAGGCAAACAATCACTTATTCAGCTTGGTTATTTTACAAATAATTAAAATAATCACTTCATTTATTATTTTTATAAATATAACAACAACTATAAATATCCTTAAATACTGCAAAATGTCCTTATTATCTCCCCGCGGAACGGGGAGATAAAATGCCAGATAAAGTGAATCAATGGGCTATTGCCGGTTCTTTGGCCGCCGCCTCTGCCCATTCCACCATCGCAGGATGGTTTAGCATACGATCAACCCATGCCTGACTGATCGCCGAAAATGTCAATCCATAAGTTTGGGCACGGAAAGCCACCGGCGCATAAAACGCATCAACCGCCGTGAATTTATCTCCCGCCAACCATTCACCGCCAAATTGCGTTAGCCCTTCTGCCCAAAGTGCATCGATGCGTGCAATATCACACTGTAATTCAGCGGTTGTTTCAGGCAACTGCGTTCTGATGGAGCAATTCATCATGCAAATCTGACGTAATGTGGTAAAACCAGAGTGCATTTCCGCCGCAGCACTTCTCGCCCATGCTCTGGCGGTTTTATCTGACGGCCAGACTTGGGTATGTTCCTCCGCAAGATATTCCACAATCGCCAGTGAATCCCAAACCGTCATGGCTCCATCAATCAAACAGGGAACCTGCCCCGTGGGGGAAAACATTTTAAATTTCTCATGGCTGCTTTTCCCATCTTCGAAATAGCTCAGCTTCTCATGAAAAGGAATACCCAGCGCCTTGAGCAAAATCCACGGACGCAGTGACCAGGAAGAATAATTTTTATTGGCTATCCACAATGTATACATCGTCTTTCTCGCACTAATAATAAAATGGTGTGATTACATAGGTACATTATATTTTTCTATTAAAACAGTAAACCCGTTAATTCTGCAAAATAATTCCTCTCTTATAAAATTACAGACACCCATGACAAAACATCATATTGTTAGAATAAAAATCTATAAAAACAATCAGCATATAAAACAAAGAAATTAATTCACTATGAATTTCAAACACAGTCGTCTATATTATAGAAACGTCGTTATATTAAAGATACGGATAATAATATGTTACTCAAGAATACATCCACGAGATTCGGTCATATTTCTATTTTTATTCATTGGCTGGTGGCGATCGCCGTTTATGGCATGTTTGCACTGGGATTATGGATGGTAACATTAAGTTATTACGATACTTGGTATCATCGTGCGCCGGAATTACATAAAAGCATCGGGTGTTTATTATTTATTGCTATGGTCTTCCGTGTCATATGGCGATTTATTTTCCCACCCCCAAAACCCCTGGCAAGCTACCGTCATTTGATACGTATCAGTTCACAATTGATGCAGTTCACTCTCTATATCGCCCTGTTTGGTATTCTATTGAGTGGATACCTTATTTCTACTGCCGATGGGCAACCTATCCGCATTTTTGGCTGGTTTGAAATTCCTGCAACCGTAACGGGGCAAGGGTTCCAGGCTGATACGGCAGGCGTTATTCATCTCTATCTTGCCTGGATGGTTGTGGTGCTCTCCCTATTACATGGGCTTGCAGCGCTGAAACACCACTTTATCGATCGTGATACCACCTTAAAAAGAATGTTGGGTTACAAACCCGATTAAAATAACTTTTGGAGAATGATTATGCTGAAAAAGACGCTAATCGCCCTGACTGTCGGGGGATGGCTTATGAATACAGGCAGCGCACTGGCGGCTGACTATAAGTTCGATAAAATCGGCCAACATGCCTTTATTGAATTCCGCATTCAACACCTGGGATTTAGCTGGCTGTATGGTGGTTTCAGGGATTTCGATGGTAGTTTTACTTTTGATCCGCAAAATCCGGTCAATGATAAAGTGAATGTCGTTATCAAAACCGATAGTGTAGACACCAAACATGCCGAACGCGATAAGCACTTGCGTGGCCCGGATTTTTTAAACAGTAAGAAATATCCTGACGCAAAATTCACCTCAACCCATGTTAAGAAAGAGGGTGAATATTACTTTGTTACCGGCGATCTCACCTTAAATGGCGTCACCAAGCCGGTCATACTGGATGCAAAATTGCTCAATGCAGGCAATGACCCGTGGGGGGGATACCGTGCGGGTTTCGAGGCGACAGGTAAACTAAAGCTAAAAGATTTTAATATCAAACAAGATCTGGGGCCAAAATCGCAGGAAGTTGAGTTGATCATTTCCGTTGAAGGTGTGCGGGAAAAAGCCTGATTATCATCTACCCATCAAAGAACTGTTCATAAAAAAACGCGGTATAAAAAATCTACCGCGTTCTGTTTTATGGTTTAGTTATCGGGCAATCAGCTCATTAACATGACGCGTTATTGCTGCCAAGGCATTATGGGCAGCATAATCTGCCTTAATGATCTGTGCCTGCTGGCGCCATATCGGGGAAGATAATATCCTTGTCACCGCTTGATACAATTGTTGCTCACTGGGTGTATCCGTATGCAGGCTGATACCACAACGTGACCAGATAACGCGAGCAACCGCTTCCAGCTTACCATCTCCTGTTCCCGCGACCACCAAAGGGACACCGTGACGAATGGCTGAATTCAGTGAACCATAACCCCCATTGGTAATAAAAATGGATGATTTTGGCAGCCAGTGTTCAAAATTGAGATATTCTACCACTCTGGCATTTTCGGGCATATCTCCACCCAAGACATCGACAGAACGGCCGCCTGTGATCGCCAATACCCGAACCGGTAAAGCGGCCAATGCACGCAATGCAGGTAATATCAATTGGTTAAAATCAATATTCGCCAGCGTTCCCTGCGTCACCAAAATCAACGGCAGGCTTTCATCCGGCCAACTGAGGTGCGTTTTATCATCTTCCACTTTCACTGGCAGCGCGCCGATAAAATCCACCGTGGCAGGTAAGTCATCACGGGTAAATTCAAATGCTTGCGTTGCCAATTGCAAGTAACGATCCACCCCGCTCATCAACACATCATTATAATCCTCGGTCAGTGGGAGACAATCCACGGCAGCCAGCGACTGATTGAAAGCTTCCCTGACCTGTGCAATTAGCTCGTGCGTTTCCGCATCCACTAATTGCTCGCGGGTTAAATCCGCAGGCAGTAATTCAGGGGGAATTCTGGCTCCCCAGAATACGGCATCCTTTGATGACCACGGCAGCGGCGTCACGCCAATTGCAATGACAGGAATACGTTTGTCAGCCGGTTGTTGCAATAATGGCAACGCAGCATAAAAGGTATTGTCGATAATCAGCAAATCAGCCTGCCCCTCGGCAATCACCTGCATCAACTGCGTCGACAACACCGGGATCGGCGCGGCAAAAAATTTCCTTAACGATAGCGCCATCTGGGTATTTCCCGGCGGATGTTCTGCCCGTTCAGGAAAATATTTTTCCAGACAGCGGTAATCAACATCCACTTGCTGATCGAAGGGAACAAACGTGGCGCCTAATGCTTCCGTTTGCTGCTGGAACAGCGTTCCACTGAATATCGTGACATCATGCCCCTGCCCGATTAAATGTTCCGCAATTGTGAACATGGGAAAAACATGGCCGGGCGTTGCAACAGCCGCTAAAACAATACGAGAAACCACACGAGACATTAATCAAACCTCCTCAAGGCAACGTCGGCTCAATCCGCATTGGGAACCGAAATCGTGCGGAAACTGTGATTGTTATACACAGGCACGCCGTGAATATGTACCCGCTGAATATGACGGGGAGAACGGGAAATAAAAGCCTCACGACCATGTAATAAAGTGAAATTATCACAAATCGCGATGTCACCAGACTGCCATTGATGGGCATAGAAATAACGCAGATCATACAATCGGTTATACAGTGTTTCCTCAAAGGCTTTTTGCTCTTCCGGTGACACGCCATCTATCTTCAAAGCGTGATGATCCGCATATTTAACATCCTCTTTACCCATCGGCTCATTGTAACGCATCACCCATTTTTTACCGTCGGGATGAAGACAGACTAACGGGGAAACCACTTCACCGCCATAATGGGTCACCCGGCTTGTGCGATAGGTAATGGTGGTATTCTTCCAGCTATTACGCTCATCATCACTGGCATCAATGATCAATTGTTCAGTATTGACAAATGTAGTACGCCCTCCTTGCGCCGCTTCCGGGGCAGAGACACAGTGAAAGATCTGAAATTCAGGGATTGTCTCCCGATACATTCCATCCCAATGCAACGGCACACTACCACTGTCCAGAACATGGTCAGACGGTTTGGGGGATTCCATCACATCCAATACAGCGCCAAACGGCCACATCATGATTTCACCCCAGCGGTTAGCATATTCCGCTAATTTCTCTTTATGCGTAAAACCGGATTGAAAACCACGCAATACCACCAGCAGATGATCACGAGCTAATTCACGCAAAGCATCCACTGACAGTGTGGTAATATCCTGATCAGGGTAATTGGGCGTAATAAACACGCCAAAAGGTTTCACCAACTCAATATGACAATCAAGTTCATAGGTATTCATGATTTTTCTCTCTACGATGCGATATATTTTGTTTATGCCGTTGCTGTCTGGGATTCTGTTTGCCGGTTTCCTGCAAGGGGTGTTTCAATCAAGTAATGACTCGGAACGCCCCGAATTTCGATCAACTTGCCATTCATCTTTTTCACTTCATCACTTTTCATCAGCACAAATTGACCGTTAATGTTGGCTGCCACACCGTGCCACGGCGTCAACCAATCATCTCTGGTCGGCATCATATGAATACCCATTTTGATGCTGTCCACGGGCTGCGGATGGATAGAAAGGCGGATCGCCAATGGGAACTGTTCTGCCAGTAGATTCCCCCACGCCCAGCTACGTTGGATAACTCCGGCTGAACGCTGACGGGCATCTTTTTGCAACGCATTTTTCGAGCCTGTGTATTCCGGCAATAAACTATCTTCATAAAGAAAACGCGTAATTGCCCGATATAATTGCACGCCCTCTTCGGTTTTTTTGAGTTCTTCTTTAATCTCCTCAATCGATTGAGCATAACGGCTGACCAATAATTCACGCAGTTGATCGTAGTCATTAGTATATTGTGTCAATGATTCAACGTTGCCCAAATTAAAAACAGAAAGATGCGTTGCGCCCAGTTCATGCAGCAGCTTTTCAATTTCTAATTGGTAATAGGTAATAGTGTTATCATCAACATGGATAAGATCACTAAAGACATGCCCATCAGAACAGATAACAATATTAGCTCCCGGTGGATAATAAAGCTGGATACGTTGACACAGGGAGTTTAGAAAAATCAGTGATAATTTTTCTGCCATATCCGGCATCTTACCCAATACTTTTCTGGGATTTGGGGATTTTGTCGGAAATGCAGGTAAGATACATTCAATCGGTTTCCCTTGTTCCACAAAGGCACGAATACGTGGAAGCTGAACTTCGGAAACCCTGTTTTCTTCATATTGAAGGGTATGTTCGGACTCAGGGAAACGGCGCCGGTACTGCAATAACTCATGTAGAATTTTGTTCGACACTTCTTCTATATCAAGACGTTCCATAATTCATTCCTAATTTATTACATTTACATCACAGCTAATTAATGCAATGGGCAATATGCAGATATTTCTGAATATCAAACACCCGCTCACATGCTTTTGAATATAGCAAAGTAAAAACTTCGAAATAAAACTGACAAAAGTAAAATAACAATATACAACCAAAACTAACTATAAATATATTGAGGCTTTTTCATTTTATCTTATTTTATTACACGTGTTATATAACTATAAAAATCATGCCTATAAATATATCCCATTATAATTTCATAAAAAAAATTAATTTTTTTAAAAAAATAATTCAATTTTTTTGATGATGTTACCAAAGTGAAATAAAGTTCAAAATTTTTAGAAAATATTATTTTTTAAAGCCATATTATTTAGATATCTAACAATATTTATTACAGGAGAAAAAATAATGTATGGCGAATTTACCAATAGATCAAAAAAGAGATGACAACAATGCCATATACTCAAAATCAACTCATTAAATCACTCAATATTATTATTGCGTGAGGAATTAATGCTTGGGATGAAGTTCTCAGAACCTTGCCCAGACAGCCGATTTTTCTTGATCATAGGTTTGAACCTATATAGCATTGCATCTATATTAATTAAGGAGAGATCATGTGGGTCATCGAGACAACCGACACCTTTGACGAGTGGTTCGATGCTCTGGATGACACTGACCGGGCGAATGTGCTGGCCTCTATGATAGTGCTTCGAGATAGAGGGCCAATGCTATCAAGGCCATACGCAGACACCGTGAACGGTTCATCCTACAGCAATATGAAAGAGCTGCGGGTTCAAAGCAAAGGAGACCCTATCAGAGCATTCTTTGCGTTCGACCCAAAGCGGAAAGGTATTCTTCTCTGCGCCGGTAACAAAACCGGGGATGAGAAAAGGTTTTATGAAGTCATGATCCCGATTGCAGACCGAGAATTTACGGCACACTTGGACAAATTGAAGAAGGAGTAAACGTTATGGCAAGAACTCTTGACCAAATGCTGGCAGCAGAAAAGCCGGACGTTGTTGCCAAAGCACAGAAAACAGCGACCGAGATGCTGCTTAATATCCATCTGGCTGAACTTCGTGAACGCATGAACCTCACCCAAAGGGACATCGCAGTCACTCTTGGTATCAAGCAGCCGACTGTCTCCGATATGGAGAAACCTGGTCGTGACCTAAAGCTGTCATCCCTCAAGCGCTACGTTGAGGCCTCTGGTGGTAAGCTGCGCCTTGATGTCGAACTTCCGGACGGAACTCACTACAGCTTTTCTGTTTAATTCAATACGCTCCGCTTTGGGGCGTATTAAAGCGGTAACAACAACACCATATACTCAAAATCAACTCATATAATAACTTGAAGTTATTATAATGAGAGAAATTAACCAACAAACGGATGAAGATGATTGGCACAGGTTGGATTCGTTTAAAAAGATATTGCAGCCATTGCTGGTTCAATCAAATCCATCAGATCCTCTTTTGATGCGCCATCACGTGCTTGAAATGAAATTGCTTGCATAATTCCTAAAAAATATGTGGCCAATTTTCCGACATGAGTATCAGCAGGTAATTCCCCCTCTTTCACACCTTTTTCTATCCGGTTATGGACTAAGGCCAGCGTGTTTTTACGCACAGTTTTCAGGTAGGTATAAACATCCTCATTTTCTTGTGAATAGTTAACGATGCCTAAAATAAGCAAACATCCACCAGTCTGGTTTGAAGTTGCGACATCTACAGAACACTCCAGCATTGCCTGTATTCCTTCTCTTACCGTACCAGCATCGTTAAGCCTGTCCATCGCCTTAGCCCCTACCGTTTTAATATAGAGTTCAACCGCGGCATAAAAGGCTTTTTTCTTACTGCCAAATGCCGAATAAAAACTCGGAGGATTGATATTCATTGCAGCCGTAAGATCAACAAGCTGTGTGCCCTCATAGCCTTTAGCCCAAAACAGCTCCATGGCCTGTTGAAGCGCAGCTTCGCGATCAAAGCTCAAAGGACGTCCCCGTTGTGTCATTGTCTGTATCCTCATCAATTTTGTAGTGACTATAACATAATTATATTGATTCATTTTCGCAAGTCAGATAATTTTGTAATCAACACTACAAAATTAATCAATAAATAAACAAAAGATGATCATATGAAAAACTCGCTATTCAATATTGCTAATCATCACCCTGCCACAACAAAGCATCAATCAGCCTCCCCGGCCATTTACATACTGGCAATCGGCATTTTTGCCATGGTAACCAGTGAATTCCAGGTAACGGGAATGGTGCCCATTATGGCTTACGATCTGGGCGTATCCATTTCTCAAATTGGCTATCTGGTTTCTTTATATGCACTGGCTATGGCGTTTGGCGGTCCACTTCTCGCCATGGGATTATTAAAAACACCGCCCAAAAGGGCATTAATTATCCTATACATGATTTTTATTATCGGTGAAATCGTTGGCGCACTTGCGAATTCCTATCTCATGCTAGTGTTCTCAAGAATTATCACGGGTGCTGTTTCAGGTGCTTTCTTTGGCGTTGCACTGGCAATTTGTGTGGAAATTGCAGGGGAACAGCAACGGGGATGGGCAATTTCAATTGTACTTTCCGGCATTATGCTAGGGACGATCTTAGGATTACCCATGGCTAATTTGATCGGTACCTACGCCGGCTGGCGGGAGAGTTTTTGGGCAACCAGTGTATTAGCGGCGATAGCAGGCATCATCAGTCTGTTTTATCTTCCTCCTATTTCGCCCCCCTCTACAATTAGCTTACGTACGGAACTGGAAAGCCTAAATAATCTGAGGTTATGGCGTGTTTTTTCCACCAGCCTACTGATTATTGGGGCAACTTTTGCAGCATTTACCTATTTCACCCCCATATTAAAAGAAGTCACGGGCTACAACGATAACATGATAGCCAGTTTACTTATTCTCTATGGAGCCGCCACAATAGTCGGCAATATCGTGGTTGGAAAGCTAGCAGATCGCCATACCATCCCAACCTTAACCACAGGCTTAATTTCCCTTACTGTATTTCTCCTGCTATTTAGCTTATTTGCAGACAAAAAGTTACTGGCCGCCCTATCCCTCATCGGTATCGGATTAGTGGGAGTCACGATGAATCCTGCCATGGCGACACGAGTTATGCGAACAGCTAACGGCCGCCAACTCATTAATACTATTCATACTTCAGTGATTACGCTTGGTGTTGTTACTGGCTCTTTTCTTGGTGGGTTTTGTATTCATTTAGGTTGGGGATTGCGGGCACCACTGTGGGTTGGTGGAGGTATGGCCTTACTTGGCCTGATAACTTTATTACCCGATATTTACACCTTATATAAAGAAAATAATATGACTAAAAAGTAATGGTATTTATTTTTAAAGTCACTTTCCATTATTCTTTCTAATCAAATGATACAAATAGTACAGGCGGCATTACCCAAATATCATAATAACCGCCTGCTTTCTTAGCATTTATTCAGATGTTCCAGGTATTTTCGTTCCATCTAACATCCAGACAAAATCCTGATCTACGACAGGTGAAAAACCAAGTTTTTTATAAAGCCAACCTGCATTAGAAGTCACCAACATCACATGTTTTACATGAGGAATGATTGGATGCTGTAAAATACATTCTACCAACCAACGCCCTAATCCTTTCTTCTGATAGTCATCAATAATAAATACATCTGAAATATATGAAAACATTGCAAAATCAGTAACTAACCTTGCAAAACCTATTTCTTTATCACGGTGAAATAATGCAAAACATATACTATTTTCTATCGCAGTTTTGACTTTTTCAACCTCGACACCACGCGCCCAAAATAATTGTGTTAATTCACTATGTACGAAATGAATATCAATCTTACCCTTATCCGTTGTAACCCAATATTCGTCTCGTTCCCATGTTAGATTTTTTTCCATCATTCTTCCTTTAAAAAAGATTGAAGTGTGTATAAATCTACCATAAAAAAGGATCAAAAAAGCCATGCTAAACATGGCTTTTCAAAATGAGGGGAATATTAATCAACGGATGAATTATCTTTCTGTAATAATATTCGGTATATCAAGCCACCGATAGCACCACCAATTAATGGAATCAACCAAAATACCCAAAGCTGCTCCAACGCCCAGGTGCCTTGAAAAATAGCAACCGCTGTACTTCTTGCCGGGTTAACCGAGGTATTTGTGACGGGAATACTGATTAAATGAATCAACGTCAATGCTAAACCAATCGCTAATGGTGCAAAACCTGCCGGCGCATTTTTATCTGTTGCCCCAAGAATAACAATTAAGAAAAATGCAGTTAATACTAATTCAATAATAATGGCAGCTTGTAATGAAAAACCACCGGGAGAATGTTCACCATAGCCATTCGAGGCAAAACCCGTTGCCGTTGCATCAAAACCACTTTTACCGCTGGCGATAAGGTAAAGTACCGCTGCTGCTGCAATGCCGCCAATCACTTGGGCAATGATATAAGGAATGACATCTTTTGCAGCAATACGCCCCCCCGCGTACAACCCCAATGTTACTGCCGGATTAAAATGCCCGCCTGAAATATGCCCCACCGCATAGACCATCGTGACCACTGTTAAGCCAAAAGCCAGAGATACGCCGACAAAACCAATCCCCAACTGTGGAAATGCCGCGGCTAAAACAGCACTACCACATCCCCCGAATACCAACCAAAAAGTACCCAAAAACTCTGCCGATAATTTTTTAAACATTCTTTGATTCCTCAATGATATCTGCATGAATGCAAAAGAATCCAAAAATAGTTTAGTTAATATTTTTCAATATGGGCAAGGAATCACAGGCAGAAATGAAGAAATGTATATTTCAACAACCTGAGCTTAGGATGAAAAACTCAGGTTGTTGATTTATCTAATCAATAACTTATTCAATGACGGATGTCTTTACCTCATCGTGAGCCTGCCAAATACGATATTTAACGGTCACCGTTTTTGGTGCATAGACAACGACAGGTAATTTACTGTTATAACGTACAAACGCATCTTTACCTAACTGAACCTGAACAAAGCGCGTTGTTTTTTCTTTAGTCGGACAAGCCATTTTGGTTGAGGCGGGGCCGGTAACATTATTTAGCACGTAATAATCATACCCCCATCCTTCCAGCGTTTTTGTCTCCAAATTACCGCCAAACCAGTAGTGATTACAATCCACTTTCATCTCCTTGCCAATCACTAACTCAACCATGTAGTCGTTTTCATGCTCTTTTTGCGGCAATTCAATCACACTACGCGCCATGTTTTCAGAAGGCGCAGGATACGGCGCGATATCTTCAAGTTTTTTGTCCGCAAAAACAGAAGTTGAGACCATCAATGCTGCTAAAGGGAATAAATAATTTTTCATATATCACCTCTGAATATATTTAAAAAGGAGACTGGATAATAACAACAAAAAAATTGAGGTAAATTATGTTTTTTGGCAATGAACTGATTTTTAACGGCATTAGGTACGATGGGAAATATTTACTCACAACCAATATCAAATTTTATTAATCATCAACCAGCGAACAGGTGCTACCAGTTCTTTTTTATGTGATATCTCTCAAATCTGATATTACAATGAGCTGCTACACTCATTGAGTGTGGTAGTAAATTTCGTATAGGAGGTCTCATGTTTCCAGAATATCGTGATTTAGTATCCAACCTAAAATCATCTCATCCCCGCTTCCAATCCCTGTTTGAAAAACATCACCAACTTGACCACGAGATAACTCAACTTGAAGGCCCTAATGGCGCAGGCTACAACGATAAAGTTGTACGTCTGAAAAAAGAAAAATTACACGTCAAAGATGAAATGCAAAGGATTTTGCTGGAAGAATATCAGAGCCAGAAGTGGAAGAACCCTGCTTAATGGTTTTGACGCCTACTTTGTTGACAAGTAGGCGTCAAAAAAGTTCTCAATTAGAGAACCTATTTTCAATTCAATATCCACAAAAAAGCCACCATTGCGGTGGCAAAAACGGGAGCAAAGTTTTTTTCGTTATTGATGTTTTTACATTAATTACTGCACGGCAGTGGCTTTCTGGCGGGGTTGTCTCTTCGTTTTTGCCCTTGGATGCGGCGTAACATTCTGGACTTCACCTGGCTTAGAAATGAAACGCACAAAGGTTTCATGGCTGACGAACGTTGCTCCACAATTGATATTCTGACATTGGTTATAGCGCTCCTTTGTTTGGCTTGAATGCTCAAAGCTGCTACGAGTATGCGCTGACTGACCACACAGAGGACACTTAATCATATTGTTCACCTTTCTTGAAATCATTGTTTTGATATAACGCCATCTCGTCTGGTGAACAATATACCAAAGGTCTCATATTGAGATCAAGCACTCATTTTAAATTTCATCGATTTTTATTTCGAGATCTAATGATGTCGTAAAACCACTGTCATTGAGCACATGTGTCACTTTAATCAGCGTCCAATGCGTCCCATCAATTTCCGGCTTAAACCCCTCTAATTGGATAGGCGTTTCAGGGTAAATATCAGCACGTCCCATCGCCAACGTGATAGAAAACTGTGCTGCCCCTCGCTGCATTTTTTCCCATACGGCTTTAGCGGCACGTTCCGCCTCTTCCTTATTAGAATAAATGCGCGAAAGAGTCAGAGTATTCTCTTCAGTTCCCATCAAATAGTTTGAGGATTCTTGCTTTACCGTTGTTGTTTGATGATGTTCAATCTTTGACTCACTCCTCTTTTCATGAGATAGGGTGCCCTCAATATTGAGACTTCCCCGAGCTCTGTTTTTCCCTTTGCGTCCATTTTTAATATAAGCGGGTTTTTCTCTACCTTTCGTTTTGGGATTTTTCTTCACCGAATTAGCCTTGTCAGGCTTAGCCAGACTGACTCCGCCAGACTTAGCAAGATTGGCATCACCAAATGATTTGCGTTTGAGATCTTTTTCCTTCTTAAAGGATTGCGGTTCTTTTTTCTTGGAAAGATTAGCACTGCTCCCTTTTAGGGTGGAATTTTTGTCTTTTTGAGAAGCATTCTTATCAGAGGATTTATTTTCGCTGCTTTCATATTTAATGGTAATTTCAGCTTTCCCATCTTTTGATTCTATTCGCCTCAACTTAGCCGTCTGCTTAGTGGCTGTGCGTGTATCCAGCCACTGGACATCGACACCCGTATAGGCTTCACGATCGGACAGAGAAAACCGATGACTGTCCCCTGAGTGACGAGTAATCAATACCAGTGGAATATCCTGACCACTCGCCGCCTTATTCTGCCCTTGGCGAATAAACAGCAATTCACCATTTTTGACTGAGGCAATCGCCCCTTCCTGCTTTGCCACTCGTGTCAAAAAGCTCACGTCAGACTCATTAGTCTGATCGATATGCATAGAAATGCCTTTCAATTCCTGACTGATTTTAAATTTCAGTTGGTTTCTCGTGGCAATCGTACTCACAATGCTTTCTAACGTGTGTTTATGATAGGAATATTCACGTTTAACATTCAGGTCACCACGAAAATCCGCGCTGCGGGCACGAATAGTCAGTCGATCAGGTGCCCCAGAATGTTCAATTTCATCAACAACAAATTGCCCCTTCGGAGTTAAAGGGTGGCCGTGCCACCCCAGTTCCAATGTGAGAATATCGCCCCGGCGAGGCAGCTTCAACATACCATCTGCATCGTCCAACTCAATATCAAGCTGGTCTGATTCCAGGCCACGATTATCCGTCAGCGTTAACGACATCAGGCGTGATTGAATCTTCCCACTGATATCCTTGTTGTTGATTTCCAGAAGAAAAGCAGGCTTGCTGGTTTTTCCGGTGACCAAATCCAATTGAGGAACCCAATCTGTATTCGGTATCCACTTTCCAGAATCAATCATGAGAATGCTCCCTTGACGTTATCGACAACCTCATTGTTGAAATCAGCAATTTTCTTCGGCAAATTAGGTAACTCTTTCTTGATATCAGAAAGTTGATCCTGCAAATCCCCCAACATTTCAAACAGATTGTTGTCAACACGCCGTAAGGTCAACGTAAAACTGATTTTTCTCGCTGCCCCACCAGACATAAATTCCGTTTTTGTTTCATCAATGCTTTCGATAACAAACATGCCATAAATCGCACCACTGCCATCAATCAAAGACCATGCCTTACCGCTGTCCGCCATCAACGTCAACGCAGTCAGAGAAAGCGATCCCCCCGTCAGTTCAGGATAAAGCTCACCCGAAAGCGTGATTGTATCGTTATCTGAACCCACAAATTGCCATGCTGGCCGTGCTCCCACACGGCTATTAAAGGCATGACGCCAACTTTGTTTATGTTGAAAACTTTGGTATGGCGTTGTTTTCAACATAAAAACAAATAAACCCAGTGCTGCCATCATGAGAAGAATTCCTCCCTATCAGAATATGAGCTACGCATACGGGCTTGCTGCGCACGTTCCCGTTGTTCCAGTTCCTGTCTGACCATACGGGCAATATCCTGCGCGGACTGTCCCTGAGATCCATAGACATAGATGTTATATTGCGGTGCCGCGCTGGACTGCTGCTGTGGCTGGCTCCGCGCCTGTTTCACCTGAACTTCCTCATAAGCGTGGGCAGGCAAACTTTGTGCGTGTAACGGTGCATCCTGCGCCGCAACAGGCAATGACATTGAGCTAACAGCAAGCCCCACGGCAGCAAATTTCGCCGTCTTTTTCCGGCTGGTGACATCGGCTCGCCCATTAACAAGTTCAGGGCCATATTCACCGACAATGCCTATTTTTCCGGCGGGAATAACACCACCACCATCATAAAACCCACTGACTTGCTTCGCTTTTTCAGCGGTTTCACTCTGGGTGATTTCCTGGGAAGTTTTTACCGTAACTTCCTTTTTATCATCACCTGACCACCATGATTTAAATATGTCAGTAATAGAGGAAACCTTACCTTTCAATGCCTCCCATTTTTCTTGAATACCGGTTAACAAACTGTCGATCATTTCTGATCCCGCCGCTTTTAATTTTTCTGGAATAGCTTGAACATCCGCAACAATTTCATTCCATTTATCTGAAATGGATTTTTTGACGCTTTCCCAGATTTCCAAAGTATTCTGTTTAACTGATTCCCAAACTTCACTTATTTTAGCTTTAATCGCCTCCCAAACTTCCGAGGCACTTTGTTTAATGGCATCCCAGTTTTGGTAGATAATGCCGATTAATCCACCATTCATGAAATAACTTTTAATACCTTCCCATGCGGTATTAACAAGGTTTTTAATTCCTTCCCAAGCACCGCTGAAGATATTTTTAATGCTTTCCCATAAAGCGGTAAATTTTGGCCCCAATGATTCCCAATTCTGCCAAATATAAATAGCCGCCATGGCGATAATACCAATAACCGCAAGAATTGGGTTTGCCATCATAGCCCGGCCAATAAACATGATTGCCTTGCCTAATACGCTGAAAGCACCACTTAAAAAAGATAATCCTTTTACACCAACACTTGCCAGGATATTTATTCCACTACCCAGAACACCAAAAACTTTTTGACCAATATTTCCTAATAACCCCAAACCTTTTCTTTGATTGCCAAAAGTATCTTTGCCTCCTTTATTAGATAACAGATCAGCGCCATCATTAAGTGAGCCAAAGACCTTGCTTCCGGTTTTACCAAAAAAATCCATGGCAGCTCTTAGTGCTTCCAAAGCCTCAGTGCCTAATTGCGCAAATGCCTTCAAACCAACGTTTAAATTCTCCAGCGCCTGAATACCGACTTCCGCAAATTTATTAATATTGGCTCTTAAATCTTCCAGAGCCTGAGAGCCAATCTGAGTAAATATATCCAACGGCGCGGTTAACTTATTCAGCGCCTGAACCCCCAACTGAACAAATGCATCCAGTGTGGACTTTAATTTATCCAGTGCCTGAGTGCCAATCTGAGTAAATATATCCAACGGCGCGGTTAACTTATTCAGCGCCTGAACCCCCAACTGGACAAATGCATCCAGCGTGGATTTTAATTTGTCCAGTGCCTGAGTGCCTAACTGGGCAAAGACATCCAAAGGCGCGGTTAATTTATTCAGCGCCTGAACACCCAATTGCACAAATGCATCTAGGGTGGACTTTAATTTGTCCAGTGCCTGAGTGCCCAATTGAGCAAAGAAATTCAAGCTTGCTTTTAATTCTTCAAAAGCTTTAAGCCCCAATTGGACAAACACATCCAAAGGATATGTTAGTTTATTTAAAGCCTGAGTTCCTAACTGCACAAAAGCATTCAAGCTGGATTTTAAGGTTTCCAGCGCCTGACGTCCCAGCTCCGCAAATGTATTCAGGCTGGATTTCAATGTTTCCAATGCCTTAATACCTACCTGCGCAAAAGTATTCAGACTGGACTTTAAGGTTTCCAGAGCCTGACGACCCAATTCCGCAAACTGATTCAGGCTACCTTTTAGATCAACAAAAATTTGAATTCCAACCTGGGCAAAAATATTCAAACTGGCTCGTAATTCAACAAACGCCCTGACGCCCAGTTGTACAAAGAAATTCAGGCTGGTTCGTAACTCAACAAACGCCCTGACGCCCAGTTGCACAAAAAAGTTCAGGCTGACTCGTAATTCAACAAACGCCCTGACGCCCAGTTGCACAAAAAAGTTCAAACTGGCTCGTAACTCAACAAACGCCCTGACACCCAGTTGCACAAAAAAGTTCAAACTGGCTCGTAACTCAACAAACGCCCTGACACCCAGTTGCACAAAAAAGTTCAGGCTGGCTCGTAATTCAACAAACGCCCTGACGCCCAGTTGCACAAAAAAGTTCAAACTGGCTCGTAATTCAACAAACGCCCTGACGCCCAGTTGTACAAAGAAATTCAGGCTGGTTCGTAACTCAACAAACGCCCTGACGCCCAGTTGCACAAAAAAGTTCAAACTGGCTCGTAATTCAACAAACGCCCTGACGCCCAGTTGCACAAAAAAGTTCAAACTGGCTCGTAACTCAACAAACGCCCTGACACCCAGTTGTACAAAGAAATTCAGGCTGGTTCGTAACTCAACAAACGCCCTGACGCCCAGTTGCACAAAAAAGTTCAAACTGGCTCGTAACTCAACAAACGCCCTGACACCCAGTTGCACAAAGAAATTCAGACTGGCTCGTAATTCAACAAATGCCAAAATGCCCAATTGAGCAAATAAATTCAAACTGACTTTTAAAGAGTCAAATACTTTTATACCAAGATTGCCAAAAATTTGTATATAACCAACCAACATTTGAAATACTACTTTGGCTGAACCCGTAGTTAATTTTAAAACGGCATTAATTTTATTTAAAATTCCAAATAAAATCGTTATTCTTGGATTAATATTAATGACCAACTTATCTAACAATGAAAAATTGTTAGTCATATTCCCAGTGACACCGAAATTAAATTCATTTTTTTTACTGGATGAATTCTCTTTTTTAATAACCTGGGTAGTTTGAATGATATTGGTTGATTGATTGGCGGCACTCACCTGCATGACTTTTGAGGCGTTTTGCCGCGTAGAGAAAGATTGATTATAAGCTTTAAGATCGGCACGCATACGCGCAGTTTCCTGCGCATAACCTACAATGGGTTTTAATCCTTCAACAGTCTTATTGAGCTTTTTAAACTGGTTATGAATTTTATCTACTGACCCTACCAGCTTTTTTTGATGCTGTTGAAAAGATTTAAAGGAACTGGTCAGCTTTCCAACGACACCCAGTACCTTATCGAGCTGCGACTGTATATTACTCATTTTCTGCACCACTTCTTAAAATGGCCCGATGTCGCCAGTCCAATAGTTCCGACAGAGACATTTCATCTGTCACTGCCGGTGACCAGTGAAAAACGGTGGCGATATCTGCCACCAATTCATCAACGGTTAATCGTTCTGGGAATCGGACTTGACCGATTTCGGCAACAAAAAATTGACCACCTCCACACTGAGATTAATCAGATCACCCGGTGACATCATCATCAGGTCATTTTTGGTCAATGCAGGGGTCGTCACACGCGGCAGGACAAGCAGCATAGAATCCACATCCATTTCCAGCAGAGCCTGTAAACGTGCACCGCGCAACGCGCCGCTGTTCGGTTTGCGTATCATTACTTCCGTGATTTCGCCGTTGCCCCGCGCCAGTGGTGCTTCCAATTCGATGGTACGCAGATCGTCATTTTGAGTGTTCAGTGTTTCTGTCATGGTTCAACCTTGTTTATCCGATGAGATAACCTGTCTCAACAGACACGAAGAGACAGGCCATACGTTTTTTAAAAAAGCTAATTGCTAAAAGAACGATTAAAAAAGACCGATAGCGCGACGATGCTGTGCCAGCCGATCGACTCCGCCGACTTTCTCAACCATGTTGACGGTGTCAATTTCAATCAGCGCTTCGCCATCCCACGTCAGTTTGAAGTAAGTGTTTTTAGCGGTGATTTTGGTCTGCGTGTTATCGCCTTGTTTATAAGTGCCGTGATCGAACTCCTGGAAGCGACCACGCATCACAACTTCAACTGCAACGACGTCACCTGTGTCATCACGCTCAAAAGAGCCTGCAAAGCGCAGCATAACGCCATCGGCTTTTGCGATGCCCCACTGTTTGTAAAGCTGGGCTTCAATGCCACCCAGAGTGAATTCTGCATCCAATGCGCCGTCATCCAGACCCAAATCCACCATTGCGCTGCCGTTCATGCCAGCTCCGCGATAGGCTTCCAGTTTGCGGCTTAACTTAGGAAGCGTCAGTTCTTCCACGATCCCCTGATAGTTGTTGCCATCATTGAACAAGTTTAGGTATTTAAGTTTGCGAGGTAATGCCATCAGTTAGCCCCTTAGTTATTAATACTTTTCGCGAAATCCATCAGGTAACTATCTGTAATGCGCTGGCGTAACATCATGTTTTCCAGTGGCGGTACAGGTGTATAGTCGTAATCGATGGTCAGTTTGCCCGCTTTCAAGGTATCCTTGTCATTCGCCTTGTCGTCATACCAGCAACGGCCGTCAATGATGTAACCACCGGCTTTCAGTTCGCGGAACTTGGCATTGATGCCTTCGATAATGTCGCGCACCAGTGATGGCGTCAGCGGTTTATCGATAGCCCACATGTGTGATTCTGCCATGGTGTCAGCCAGAACCTGGGCGGTACGGGTGTAGCTTTCAAACTGGAACAGTGGATCATCCGCACAAGTGCGGGAACCCCAGAAGCGGAATCCGTTTTTGCGGATCAGCGTGGTGATGCCACTTTTGTTCAACAAATCAGCATCAGTCGCGGTATCTTGCAAATCCCAAAAAACATCCGCAGACAGACCAGTCACACCGTTGACACCAACGTTGGACAGGGTTTTATGCCAGCCAGTTTCCTGGTCAATCCTGGCGCGCAGACCCAGAGCACGGGCGGTCGCATAAGCGATAGCTTCACTGTTGGTCACCGTATCCCAGCTCAAGAAATCAGGCCAAATCAGCATCAACTCACGCTGATTAAAGTTGTCGCGATACTTGATCACTTCTGAGATATTTTTGCAGCCATAAGCACTGACATAGGCCATTGCTTTCAGCTTCTGGGCAACGCTTGCCAGTTCAACAGCCACTGCTTTTGAATCCAGACCCGGAACCCCCAGAATGCGAGGCTTAACGCCAAGCTGGCTTTGCGCCGCCAACAGAGCTTGCATACCCGTCTTCTTACCTGCATCAGTGACGCCACCGATGAGGTTAGAAATGGTGGCTTCTTCGGACTCGCCCTCAGCAACACGCACAACAACAGTGACAGGTTGAGCCTGAGCAGAGATTGCTTTTAGTGATGCGGACAAAGTCCCTTTTTTCCCAGCTTTACCACTGGCGCTCATAACGTCAGTAAGCAGAACGGGAGTATTTAATGGAAATGTTTTTTCGTCTGCGTCAGGGGCAGTACACACCATACCTACGATAGCGGTGCTAACGGTAGTAATGGTACGAGTACCTTCATTAATTTCCTGTACACGGACGCCGTGATGATAGTCTTGTGCCATATTAGCGGTTCTCCTGTTAAGGTGTGCTGATATATTGGCGGATTGAGCAGGGGAAATCATGCGATTGGGGATGTGTGAGGGATGATACAAGTGTGTAATGAAATTTTTTTAATAATCAATTGGCTGGGATTTTAGAAATTCCAATAGATAAAAAAATCCGCCCCAGTGGACGGTTTATACAGGTGTTATCAGAATAGCTCGCTGTGAGAGCCTAATCGGGCAAGTTCCAAAATGGTATTACCAACTTTTTTGTAAATCAGCAGTAAATCTGGGTGAAGATGACAATCCCGGAAACCCCGCCAATCTCCTTTTAGTGGGTGATCGACGTATCTTGTCGGGATTGGTTTATCGTTTACCAAAATATCCAATATTTCAACTAAACTTTCATCGATAGTTGCGCGATATCTTCCTTTCTTCACGCGCTTATAGTCCTTCTTGAACTCAGAAGAACGACTAATCTTCCTCATCATTGTTCAGGTCATCCATGAAAGCAGAAACACTGTCAAACGTTTTACCCTTACCGCTTTCAAGCTGTTTAATAGCCGCTTTTGTGCGGGAAGCATTTCGGTAATTTGTACCTTTCACTTCAAAGGGTAGTGTATTTTTTTCCGCTACCTGCACCATCAACATGCGGATAGCGTCGCTTACTGTCAACCCCATAGACTGGAGCGCTATGGTTGCAAGTTCTTTAGTTTTAGGGTCAATTTTCGCCCTGACATAAGTTTCATTAGCCATTAAAGTTCCCCTTTCTTTACATAACAGATATGAATTGTAGTCCTATCGTAGTCACATAACAAGACTAAAAAATGTACTATTATTGGATTTAACGCATATGAGATTTTTTCACTCATATACGGTGTAGGGTGAAAAAAAACGCACTAAAAACGGCCAACTTTTGTTTGTATTTTACTCTTCTTATCTGATGTTTCTATAAATGGAGATATTGGTTATTAATTCAACCATAAGATAGTTGTTTTTTTGCTTATTGCTCTTCTGGTTATTGCCTTTTGTTTACTGTTATCAGCCTTAATGTGTGTTCATATGGGGTTCTATAAAACCTCGGTTTAGCGGGAACTGTTACCAAAGCGGACAAGGCATTGCCCCGTAGCGGGGGTGAAGTTACCGGGGACATCTCGATTTCTACTGATAATGAGATAGCTTGGCGTAGAAATACAGATATGGCTGCTATCGGCTTTAAAAATACCGGAGATGGTGATACAGACTCCTACATGTGGTTTAAGACAGCAGATAATGGTAACGAATATTTTAAATGGCAACATAGCCTTTCTGGGGGAGGAACCTCGGAATGGATGAGCCTCAAGTCTGATAATCTCCGGATTAAAGGGCATCAGGTCTATCATGAAGGGTATAAACCTACAGCTGAGGCAATTCAGGCTGAACCCCGTTTTAATACCACCATTGATCTAACAGGCTTAAGTAGTGATCGATATTATCCTGTGTGGTGGCGATTCCCGTCGAATAATGGTGCTAATTCTTGGTTAGCTATTCATCGTTGGTATGCAGAGGACATAGAAAAAGAACCCTTTGGTCAGGGAGTGACTCATCTTGCTGGACTGTCATTACAGATTGAAGGCGGGGATGTTCCGTGGGGAGGAGATGCTCAGTATTTAAATATTAAGCGTATTCGTCAAACTTATCGTAATACCGTCAAAGCTATTCGTCATGGCATGATGAGTATTGCCAGACCGATTAATGGGAAATATTCGCTTTATCAAGGTGCCAAGTCCGGTGATATCGTAACATGCTATATGAATAGCGGTTGTTATTTACGGGGTGGTTTAACTTACCATGTGACGAGTAACTTTTCTGATATTCATTATTCTCGTGAAGAAGGGGAAACTGAAATCTCTCGTGCTTTGGACTCTCATAATAATTTTGAAATTAAGTGGACAGCTAAATCCTACTCCATTGATGATCCTATATTAGGACAAGATTACGATGATGTAGTAACGCCTTACGCATATGATCTTGCAGATATGCTGTATCCTGTAGGGATAGTTGTATGGTTTGCTCAGAATAAAAACCCTAATATTCTTTTTCCTAAGACGCAGTGGAAATATATCGGTGAAAATAAAACAATTCGTTTAGCTAACCCAGACGGCTCTAATGTACTCTCTATTGGTGGAAATGATTCAATAACACTCACAGGAGCACAAATTCCATCTCATAACCACCAATTTAATGCAACTACTAGCAGTTTTGACTATAGTACTAAGGCTACTAATTCTAATGGAAATCATTTCCATGATAGTGGCTGGGGGGAATCTTCTAACGCTCGATATGGAATTTATGACAACACAAAAAATAATATAGGCTCTGGAGATACTGATAGGGATAATTATAAGTTTAAAACCAGTACTGATGGTGATCATAGTCACACGGTACATATTGGAGCTCATGCTCATTCTGTTTCAGGTGCAACGGAAAATACTGGTGGTAATTCAGAGATCAATATTACCAATGCGTATATCATGTTAATGGGATGGTATAGATTGGCCTAATTTAATTAAGTTACAATAGATATTTTTTCTGATATAAAATAATAAAAACAGAATCATGATTAGAAGTAAATTATTAAATCAATAAGTGTGGGTTTTTAATAAATCAGAGACTAGATTTAGTGTATAAAATACCCCTCTTAAGGGGGGTATTTGTTAAAAAATTAACTTTATAATTTTAATAACTTTATTTTAAAACTCAGTCTTACTTTGGGGTCTAAAAAGTATGATATTTTACTGGTTTTTTCTATTATCTTTTTCAAACCTAGTTTTTTCTCATTAGATAATAGCTTCTCATTCTTTAAAAGATGTTCAATCGCATGAGTTGCAATGAGATTATGATATCTATTATCAAATTTATCATTCATATATAGAATTACATTAGCCATAATATCAGCTTTCTGGTGAGTGATTTTGTTTGATAAACTATCACTGCGTTTTATATAATTATAAAATACAGAATTTGTTATAAATATATTTTCACTTTTTATTAAAATATCTGGAAAAATCAATGCATCTTCATAACAAGAAATTTCTGGGATTTCAATATTATTAAATAAACTTTTATTAAAAAATTTACTACATAGATGTGCCTGGAATCTTCTGTGAATTAAAAACTCTTGTAAGTAATCAAGAAAAATTAATTGCATATTTTTCACCGTAACCGCCCAACAATGCATTGATTTCTTCTTCCATCGTCTCCTGAGTCCAGGTCATAAATCGTCGCCAATGATATTTGGCTTGCTTCCAGACGATCTCAATCAGATTCAATTCAGGGCTGTACGTCGGAAGGTAAAGTAAAAACAGATTATGCTCTCAGTGGCGATCTGGCGCGGTTTTAATCCTCTGCCCAACATGAGCAAACCTGTTCCTCGCGTACGGACGTCCCGATGCTGATGATTCAGGGAAAGTTGTTGCAACGTAATTCGTTCAGGTTCAGAAAGCACTATCTTTGATTTCATGAGTAGAAGCAGTCAGTGGGTTTATTAGCATGTCCGCCATTATAACAAAAGTGCAAATTATTTCATTGGGTTACTTATAAGAAGTATCAACTCCCCAATTGTATGTTGTATGAAAAACAGCTCTGTTGGCACTGCCAACATGGTGGAAAAAACAACCGAGCCTTTACGCCCTTTTGCCAAATTTCCCTATCAAGACATTCTCACCCCACTCCAGCATCTCCATATGATCCGCATACCATTGCAGCATTGCCCTGCGCCCCTCCAGATATTGAGCGTGATTGTAAGTTCTCTAGATGCTGTTCTTATCTACATGAGCAAGCTGAATTTCAATCCAGGTCGTGTTGTAACCTTGTTCATGCAGGATATTACTCATGGTGTGGCGGAATCCGTGGCCGGTTGCCCTGCCATCATAACCAATGCATTTAATATTGTTGACCGCAAACGCTTTGGCTGTCTTTTCAGATTTCACTATCTGAGACATACTCGAGCTAGCTGGTTGGTGCAATCAGATGTTCCATTATCAATATTGCAGGAGATGGGAGAGTGGGAGTCAATAGAAATGGTAAGGCGATATGCACATTTAGCACCGAATCATTTAAGTGAACACGCCTGTATAATTGATGAACTTTTTGAAGGTAACGACACAAATACGGCGCCCTACAGGGTTATAACCTGTGACCTACGGTTTAGAAGAGAGTAGATCTTCAAATATCACATTGAAATATAAAGATTTACCCTTACTCACATCACGTTTTGTGTCGTTCGCCGCCTTTCAATGTCTTTGATCATCGTTCGTATGTCGTTAGCAGAGACACAAAAACGACACAGTGATTTAAGACAGTCTATAAACAAGATGATTTAGTGATCCCTAAGTTTCATATCACGTGTTTCATTACTCAGTTGACTCAATGCAATCTATCATATACGATAAGTTAAATCTTATCATAAATGATAAGTCAATATTGAACCCTGAACATCTATCATATATGATAAAATACAAAAGGCAGATATGAGCTGGAATATTGATTTTTACCACGGAGTTATGGATAGCATTCTGGATATGCCCCCTAAGATTCAAGCCAGGATGTTAAAACTGCTCGAATTAATGGAACAGCATGGTGCTAATCTTGGATCTCCACATACTGAACCTATGGGTAATGGCTTGTTTGAGCTACGAGCAAAAGCTCAGGAAGGAATTGGTCGAGGCTTATTCTGTTACCTTGATGGCTCGAATGTCTACATTCTCCATGCTTTTGTTAAGAAGAGCCAAAAAACACCTAAGAAAGATTTAGACTTAGCCAAAAGCCGCATGAAAGAGGTGAAAAAATGAGTCAACTACAAGCCCTTAAAACTAAAGCATTACAAAACCCAGACGTGAAACAGGCTTATGATGAGTTGAATGATGAGTTCGAATTCATCAACACATTGCTGAGTATGCGCACTGAGGCGAAATTAACTCAACAGCAAGTTGCAGATCGAATGGGAACTAAAGAAAGTAATATTTCCCGACTGGAAAAAGGAAAAAGTAACCCAACTTTAAGCACGCTGGTAAATTATGCAAAAGCCTGTGGTTTCCAGCTTGATTTCAGCTATCGGCGCAACAGTTAATTATGTGATAAAAAAGTCGACATACCCACCCCACCAGTGTGCAGTGGAAAAGGAATCTGCTACCACCAAGCATTTCTGATTTGAAATTGGGGAACTGTCCCATTGCCCGTATTTTGGGCATCCCCGTTTTGGCAAGGTCAAAGTATAGCCAGACTGTAAAAAGAGATTACCCAGACTCAAAGTGACGGCCTTGGCAAAATCAATGGGTTATCGCTTTTGCTAAATCAATATCTGCCTGATTCAATCTATTCGTATGATATTAAAGGAATAACAATTTATTTTAGCTTTCCTATATTATTTTGTGGTCTGCTGATTTATTCAATTATTTTCTTTATTATCGGTTTAGCGGGAACCGCTAAAATGCCGATTGGTACTACAGCTCATACGCTGATGGCCGGTGATGATGTTCGAGTTACATACATGTACACTAATTACATTAACGAGCGAACTGCATTGGCTGTTAATAAAAATGCCTCTTTTATAGATCTTGCTGGCAGTGGAGATAGACAATTGCCAGTTGGTATGGGGTTAAATGCTGGTGGAAATTTTTGGGATAAGTTTGACGTTGAATTCACAAAAGTGGAAAGTGGTGTTGATCCGATTACTCGTCCTCCAATCGTGCGAGAACTTTTACAGTATATGAAAATGGATAGAATTCATTTTCATGGTGATTTCAATATAATGAAATTAACAATAAAAAAAGTGACCAATGATTTTGGATCTTATGTTTTTTATATCCCTAACCAACATGTTCAAAATGGCTGTTTTATGAGCTTTGTTGTATATCATAAAATAGTTGGCAATTCAGATTGGTGGTGGTGTGATAATACTATAAAAGGACAGTGGAATCAAAAAACAACCCATTTGTTCAGTAATGGATCCCCTGGTGATTACGTTCATATTGATTTTGTGTTAAGTGGAAATAGTTCTGAAGGAGACGCTCTTTATATTGCTTTGCCACAAATTGTCACTGGCAAATGGAATCCTAAGCATTTATGCCCACAACTTTTTAATATTGACCTGGGCTAGGATTATAACATAGGAATAGTATATGAATAAATTAGATAAGTAAACCAATGAAATAATTT